>CAMTXY010000107.1:0-5549 GCA_947085795.1 uncultured Actinomycetes bacterium
AGCGCGACGATGATGCCGCGGCTGCAGCGCGTCGGCTACGTCGAGGCGACGCTCGTCGCAAGCGGGGTTCTCGGCGAGGCGGGCACCGTTGTGCGCGGCCACGAGTTCCGGTACTCGACGTGCGAGCCGCAAGCAGGCGCGACGCCGGTGTGGCTGGTCGACGGCGAAGCGCGCGGCTTCGCTGCCGACAACGTGGTCGCGTCGTACCTGCACCTCAACTTCGCAGGCTGCCCGCAGGTCGCCTCGGCATTCGTCGCGGCGTGCCGTGCGCATGCGTCTGCTCGTCACGATTCAGCGCCGGTCGCCGAGACACCCTCCAGGAGGCCCGCATGACCCAGCACGCCGTCATCGTCCTTGGCCATGGAAGCCGCTCGCCCGAGGCGACCGAGCAGTTCCTGCGCGTCACCGAGATGCTGGCGCCGCGTCTTCCAGGCCGCAGCGTTATCCCCGCGTTCATGGAGCTCGCCGTGCCATCGCTGGCCGACGCTGTGAAGCGGGCGGTCGACGCCGGCGCGTCCGACATCGTGGTCCAGCCGTGCTTCCTGTTCATGGGCAACCACATCAAGCACGACATCCCGGAGAAGGTCGCCGAGGCGGCGCAGCCGTTCCCGAGCGTCAGCTTCGAGATCCGTGAGCCCATCGGGCCCGACCCGCGCATCGTCGAGCTGCTCCTCGATCGGCTCGGCCACAGCGGTCATGCGGTGTGGGGGCAGCTCGGCCCAGAAGAGATCGAAGCTAACAGCATGGCGATCATCAGCGCTTCGATCGCCACGCCCGACGACGCCATCGAGGCGGCCGTCGTGCGCCGGCTGGTGCACGCCAGCGGCGATCTGTCGCTGGGCGGCGCGGTCGAGTTCTCGCCGGGTGCGGCGGCTGCAGGAGTCGCTGCCCTGCGCACTGGCGCACCCGTGATCACAGACGTGCGCATGGTCCAAGCCGGTATCGACGCGGCGAGGCTCGGTGTGCTCGGCGGCTCGACTCGCTGTCTCATTGACGATCCCGCGGTCGCCGAGGAGGCGCTTGAGACGGGCCGGACGCGCTCTGCGACGGCCATGCGTCGGCTCGCGAGCGAGATTGACGGCGCAATCGTCGCAATCGGCAACGCGCCTTCGGCACTGCGCGAGATCATCGTGCTAGCCCAGGAGGGAGTCGCGCGTCCGGCGCTTGTGGTCGGGATCCCCGTCGGCTTCGTCGACGCTGCCGAGTCCAAGTCGCCGCTCGCCGCGAGCGACCTGCCCTACATCACCGTACGCGGTTCGCGCGGCGGCTCGCCGCTGGCCGCTGCCGCGATCAACGCACTCCTTCGCTCCGCAAGCGAGGTGCCAGGCCCTGTGACCCAGCCCGCCGGCAACACCGTCATCGCCCCGATGCGTTCAGGCCTGACCACGGGCACGTGTGCTGCCGCCGCAGCGAAGGCGGCTGCGCTCGCGCTTGTGGGCACGACGGTGAGCACGGTCGAGGTCGATCTCCCGGGTGGCGAGCACGTGATGCTCGCCGTCGAGGCCGCCGAGGCGCTCGGCGAGGGTGTGGCGCGCGCGACGGTGGTCAAGGACGCTGGCGACGACCCCGACATCACCAACGGCTCTCGCGTGGTGGTCACGCTGGCGCTGGGTGGAAAGCGCGTGCGGTTCTCGGCGGGCGACGGTGTGGGGACGGTGACGCGCGAGGGGCTGCAGCTCGCTGTCGGCGAACCGGCCATCAACCCCGTCCCGCGCGCCATGATCGCGGAGGCGATCGGTGAGGTTCTCGGCAGCGATGTGGGAGTGCTGGTGACGGTTGCGATCCCGGGCGGTGCGGAGCTGGCGGCCAAGACCTTCAACCCGCGGCTGGGTATCCAAGGCGGGCTGTCCGTGATCGGCACGACTGGGCGAGTTGAGCCCAAGTCCTCCGAGGCGTGGATGCGCTCGCTGCTGCCACAGATCGACGTGGTGCTGGCGGCGGGGTACCAGACTGTGTGGCTGACGCCGGGTGGTATCGGCGAGGCGTTTGCCGTTGGGGAAATGGGTGCGCCGGCCGATGCGGTCGTGCAGTGCTCCAACTTCGTTGGCGAGCTCTTGGACTACTGCGGCCAAGCCGGGGTGCAGCACGTAGTGCTCGTGGGACACGCCGGCAAGCTGGTCAAAGTTGCGGCGGGGATCTTCGACACCCACAGCGGTGCTGGTGACGCGCGTTTGGAGACGGTAGCGGCACTCGCCGCAGCCGAGGGCGCGCCCGGACCCGTCGTCGTTCGCCTGCTGGAGTTGGCGACCGTCCAGGCTGCGATCACAGAGCTCGCGGACGCGCGGCTCGCTCACGTGTGGGACGTGATCGCGCAACGGGCGGCAGTGCGTGCGAGCGGGCGGTGCGGCGTTCCGACCGACGTCGTGCTCATCGGCTACAAGCGCGAGCTGCTCGGCGCGAGCGAGCGGGCGCCGGTGGTGTCGCGTCGAGAGTCCGACGCAACCGCCGGGCGCCTCGCCGTTGTCGGCGTGGGGCCTGGGGCCGAGGAGTACTTGCTTCCGGCTGCGTGGCGCGAGATCCGCCGCGCCGAAGCAGTTGCGGGCGGCCTTCGGCTGCTCGAGGCGTTCGCGCCGCCGGCTGCCCGTCGCATCCCCATCGGCGGCGATGTCGGGGCGGCGTTCGCACAGGTGCGCGAGGCGCTCGAAGCCGGGCTGCGCACTGTCGTGCTGGCCAGTGGCGACCCGGGATTCTTCGGCGTGCTCGCGTCCGTGCGGCGAGAGCTGCCCGACGTCGAGATCGAAGTCGTGCCCGGTATCTCCTCGGCACAGCTTGCGCTGGCGCGTCTCGGCGTGAGCTGGGAGGGGGTCGCCTTCGCGAGCGCGCACGGCCGCGACCCTGAGGCCGCACTGGCGGCGTGCGAGCGCAACGAGCGCACGCTCGTGCTCGCAGATCGCGATGCGTCGCCGCAAGTGCTTGCCGCCGCGCTCGAGGCGCGCAAACCCGGCGCGTTCCGGGTGAGCGTCTGCGAACGCTTCGGCTACCCCGGCGAACGCATCAGCGCCGGTTCGGCGAGCGATATCGCCGACGGCGTCTTCGATTCACTGGCGCTGCTCTTGGTCGAACGCTCTGAGGGCGGACAACGCGGTTCACCGTCGCTGAGCTCGGCGCAGAAGCCCGAGTGAATGAGAGCCCGTCGCGCGCAACCGCGCGACCTCACCAATCGAGAGGAACCACATGAGCTATGAGTCGCAACTGGACGCGGTCATCGCCTCCGTCACCCCGACCGAGGCGAGCGCCGAGGAGGTCGCATGGGCCCGCCTCGACAGCCTCACAAAGCCGCCACGTTCACTGGGCAGGCTCGAGGAGCTGGCGGCGCACGTGGCGCGGGTGCAGGGCACCGATCGGCCGAGCGTCGGCAGGAAGGTGATTCTGCTGATGGCTGGCGACCACGGGGTTGTCGAGGAGGGCGTGGCCGTCTATCCGCAGGACGTGACGTGGCAGATGGTCGCGAACATCGTCGGCAAGGGAGCTGCGATCAGCCAGCTCGCCGACAGCGTGGGCGCTGAGGTGCTCGTGTACGATGTCGGCGTGATCCGCGACCTGTCGGACATGCCGGGCGTCGTGATCCGCAAGGTCGCACCGGGCACGCGCAACATGGCGACCGGCCCGGCAATGACGCGCGAGGAGGCGGCACAGGCCGTGATGGTCGGGGTACAGGCTGCGCGCGACGCGGTGGTCGCGGGCACCGAGCTGATCAGCACCGGCGACATGGGCATCGGCAACACGACGCCCGCCTCGGCACTGACCGCGGCGTTCACCGGCGCCGACGTGGCCGCCGTGTGCGGGCGCGGCACCGGGCTCGACGATGAGGGCGTGGCGCTCAAGGTATCGGTGGTGGAGCGTGCGCTCGCGGTCAACGGTGTAGGCGACCTCGATCCGCTCGGCGTGCTCGCGGCCGTCGGAGGGCTCGAGATCGCGGCGCTCGCCGGCGTTGTGATCGGAGCCGCCGAGCAGCACACGTGCGTGATCTTCGACGGCTTCATCTCGGGCTCGGCGGCGCTCGCGGCCGTGCGGATATGCCCGACGGCCGCCGACTATCTGTTCACGTCGCACCGTTCGATGGAGCCGGGCCACACCGTCCAGCTCGATGCGCTCGGTCAGAAGCCGGTGCTCGAACTCGACATGAGGCTTGGCGAGGGCACGGGCGGCGCGCTGGCCATGGGCATCATCGACGCGTCGTGCCGGATGCTCTCGAACATGGCGACGTTCGCCGAGGCAGGCGTCAGTGACAAGTAGCCACGGCTCGCAGGCCCGGAAGGGCCACCGAGGAGGAGTGAGATGACGCACCGCGCACCAGGCGTCCCGGATGACGAGTTCTCGCGCGGCGCGACACCGATGAGCAAGATGGAGGTCCGAGCCGTCACGATGGCCAAAGCGCGTATCGCTTCCGACGCGCGCGTACTCGACGTGGGCGCAGGCACCGGCGCGCTCACCGTCGACGCTGCACTCGCGTGTCCGTCGGGCGAGGTCGTCGCCGTTGAGCGTGACGCCAAGGCGCTGGCGCTGCTCCGCGAGAACGCCGAGCGGCTCGCGCCGGGCAACGTTACCGTGGTGGCCGCCAAGGCGCCGGCGGTGTTCTCGCAGGTTGAGGGCCTGTTCGACGCCGTGCTGATCGGCGGCAACGGCGGACGGATCGATGCGGTCGTCTCGGCGTTGCCGGGGCTGCTCGCGGTGGGCGGACGCGTCGTCGCGAACACGATCGGCCTCGCGTCGACGCAAGCCGCGCTCGACGCACTCGCCGAGGAGCCGTGGATCGATCGCGAGTGCGTGCAGGTCAGCGTCTCGCGTGCCGAGGCAATCGGGTCGGACCTGCGGTTCGTGCCGCTTAATCCGGTCTGGATCGTCTCGGCGACGCTGGGCAGGGCGGGAACGCGATGAGCGGGACCGTGTACGGCATCGGCGCCGGTCCCGGCGACCCGAGCCTGCTGACGATAAAAGCCTCGGAGGTGCTGGGGCGCACATCGTTGCTCGTCGCGCCGCAGGCCACCGAGGGCGGCGAGAGCGTTGCGCTCGGCATCGTCAGCGCGCATCTGCCCGACGGCTGCGAGATCGTTGAAGCCGTGTTTCCGATGTCTGAGGACGCCGGGCCCAAGACGGCCGCCGCCACCGGTGTCGCGAACCGGCTCGCCGACGCCGCCCGCGCTGGGCGCAGCGCCGCGTTCGTGACGCTCGGCGACACCATGCTCTACAGCACGTGGGGGTACGTCCTGCGTGCGCTGCGCCGCGATCATCCTGACGTCGCGGTCGAGACCGTGCCCGGCGTCACGGCGTTCTCGGCGTGTATGGCGCTGCTCGGCGAACCGCTCGCCGAGGGCCGCGACGCCGTCCTGATCTGGCCCGACGCGCCGCCGGCCGACTTTACGCCTCTGCTCGCGGTCGCGCCCAACATCATCGCGCTGAAGGCGGGCCGCCATCTCAGCGTGATGCTCGAAGCTGCGGACGCCGCCGACGCGACCGTCTCGGCGGTGCAGAGGTGCGGACTGGAGCGCGAGCGGGTCGTCGCCGATGCGAGCGAGTTGCTCAGCGGCGCGGTCGAATACTTCACCACC
>CAMTXY010000108.1:0-4672 GCA_947085795.1 uncultured Actinomycetes bacterium
CCCGTCCGACAAGGAGAACGCCGGGTCGTGAGTCTTCTTCGACCCGGATTCAAGATGCCGTTGTGGGCGGCGGTCGCCATTCCGGTCGCCGCCTACGCCCTCCGCTCAGCTGGCCGGGGGTTCGATTTCCGGCCCGACCTCCCGAGCGACCTGCTCGCGGCCGTCCTGCTCGCTATCGTCGTCCTTGCCGTGGCCATCGCGCGACACACCTCTTTCCGCCCGCAAGGCCGCGACGACGGCCTGCCCTGCGAGGTGGACGAGGAACGTGACGGAACCGGCGAGTCCGGGTAGCAGCAGGACGTCCTCGGCAAGTTCTAGCGACTCCGTGCCCGGCGCTCCAGCGCCGCCCACGACGGTGAGCCAACCACCGAGCGCGACGCCGATCGCCACGCCTACGCCCCACGTCGCGGCCCAGAAGACCACGCGCAGGGATGTTGCGAGCGGGACTCGACTCACGACGTCCTATCCCTTCTCGTACGGCTTGCCGATCGCCGCTGGCGCCACCGCCCGGCCGACCACTCCAGCTAGAACCACGACGGTCAGCACGTAGGGCAGCATCAGGAAGAACTGCGACGGAATCGTGATGACATCGCGCAGGAACTGGAGTTTGATCTGCAGCGCGTCGGCGAAACCGAACAACAACGACGCCCCGTACGACCCACCCGGTGTCCACCGGCCGAAGATATTGGCCGCCAGCGCGATGAAGCCGCGGCCATTCGTCATGCCCTCGGTGAACGAGCCCACCTGCTCGAGCGTGAGGTTCGCGCCGGCCAGACCGGCGAGCGCACCGCTGGTCAACACCGCCATGTAGCGGCCACGCACGACGCTGATGCCGACGGTGTCAGCGGCCCGCGGGTGCTCGCCGAGCGCGCGCAGCCGCAGGCCCCAGCGCGTGTTGAACAGCGCCCACTGACCGGCGATCGCGATCAGTATCGCGAAGTACACTATCGGCGTGTAGCTCAGGAAGATCGTGTCGATCCACCGCCAGGCGCTGCCGAGGAATCCTCCGGCCGGACCGCTCAGATCGAATACCGGCTGCAACCGTGCCACCGGGTCGGTGGTGCCGGGACGATGGAAGATGACCTCCATGAAGAACCCGGTCAGACCACCAGCGAGGATGTTTATCGCAGTACCGGAGACGACCTGGTCGGTCTTGAGTGTGATCGAAGCGAACGCGTGGACGAGCGCGAGGGACATCCCCGCGAACACGGCGACGATCACGCCGACCCACGCGCTGCCCGTGAAGGCCGCGCCCACCACCCCCATGAACGCGCCGAACAGCATGATGCCCTCAAGCGCGATGTTGACCACACCGGACCGCTCGCAGATCGTGCCGCCGATCGCGGCGAGCGCAAGCGGGGTGGCGATGCGGATCGCCGAGGCGAACAGGTCGGGAGTCAGGATCTCGCTAAGCACCCTTGACCTCCTCCCTGCCCTTGAGCGGGTGCAGGATCCAGTGCGCTAGCTGCTGCGCAGCGACGAGGAAGATCACGAGGCCCTGGATGATGAAGATCACCTTGTGCGGTACGTTGGCCTGCAACTGCATCGTTCCAGCGCCTGCGGACAAGGCGCCGAACAACACCGCGGTCGCGATCACGCCGAGCGGGTTGTTGCGCGCCAACAACGCCACCGCGATGCCTGTGAAGCCGAAGCCGGCGGAGAACTGGTCGAACAAGCGACCGTGAACGCCGATGACCTCCGTGATGCCGGCCATCGCGGCGAGCGCCCCGGAGATGCACAGCGACTTGACCGTCGTGGCCGACACGGACACGCCGCCGGTCTCAGACGCCCACCTGTTGAAACCCACCGCACGTGCTTCGTATCCGAGCGTCGTGTACTTGAGCACCCACCAGACCACGACCGCAAACACGATGGCGATCAGGAAGCCGAGGTGCGCGCGGCCAGTGCCGAGCCCAGGCAGAATATCGATGAATCTGGGTAACGTCGACTCGACAGGCAGCGGGTCGGTCTGCGGGATCTGACCCGGCGCCTTGAGCGAGCCGGTCACGAGCCACGAGACGATGTATCGCGCGATGAAGGTGAACATCATCGTCGTGATGACTTCGTGAGCCCCCACGCGCGCCTTGAGCAGCGCAGGCACGAACGCCCATGCGGCACCTGCGAGCGCGCCGGCTACGAGAATCGTCGGGATGATGACGAACGTGGGCAACCCGGCAAGCGCGATACCGAGCCAGGCGGCCACGAGGCCACCCATGAACAACTGGCCCTCGGCTCCGATGTTGAACAACCCGGCCCTGAAGCCGTAGGCGACCGCAAGACCCGTGAATATGAGCGGCGTGGCGCGCAGCATCGTCTCACCGATCTGGCGCGGTCCACCGAACGCCCCGGCGAAGAGCGCCGAGAACGCCTTGACCGGGTCGTAGCCGACCGCCCAGATGATGACCGAACCGATGGCCATCGCGATGACGACCGACACGAACGGTGTCGCCACCTGCTCCAGGACAGCCCTCAGGCGCCGCATGCCCGCGTCACGGTCGCGACCATTCTCCATCAGTCGACCTCCGTCCCCGACAGCTCGGCGTGCTCTCCGGCCAACTTGTCGCCGCCACCACCTGTCATGTAGTAGCCGAGATCCTCATCGCTCGCCTCGCCGGCTGCGAACTCCTTGACGATCCGCCCCTCGAACATCACGAGGATGCGGTCGGCGAGCGTTTGGATCTCCTCAAGTTCGAGCGACACGAGCAGCACGCCCTTGCCGACGTCGCGCTCGGCGAGAATCTGCTTGTGCACGAACTCGATCGCACCGACATCGAGTCCGCGCGTGGGCTGGGCCGCCACCAACAGCTCGGGGTCGCGACCCAATTCGCGCGCGAGCACGAGTTTCTGCTGGTTCCCACCGGAAAGCGCATTGCCTGCGACCCTGATCGAAGGCGTACGCACGTCGTACTCGGCGACGCGCTCGGTGGTGATCCGGGCGATCGCCGCTTTGTCCATGACGCCGTGTCGCGCGAACGGCAAACGGCGATGATCGCCGAGGATCATGTTCTCGGCAAGATCGAACTCGAGCACCATGCCGCGACGGTGACGATCCTCGGGTACGTGCGAAACCCCCGCTTCGATGGTCTGTCGCGCACTGGCATGGGTGATATCGCTACCGGCAAGCGTGATGGCGCCTCCTGCGACTTTGCGCAGGCCCGTGATCGCCTCTACGAGCTCCGTCTGTCCGTTGCCGGAAACACCGGCTATTGCCAGGATCTCACCGGCGCACACCCGAAACGACACGCTGTGTACCGCCTCGAGACGACGCTCGTCGAGCACCGACACGTCGCTGACCTCGAGAATCGTGTCGCCGCAGGTGGAAGGTTGCTTCTCGATCCGGAACACCACGTCGCGGCCGACCATCATCAGAGCCAGACCAGCTGTGTCCGTCTCGCTCGGTCGGGTCTCGCCGACGACGCGTCCGTCGCGCATGACGACGACCCTGTCGGCGATCGACATGACTTCCTCGAGTTTATGGGTGATAAAGACCACCGACAGCCCCTCGGCGACGAGGGAACGCACGACAGCGAAGAGCTCCCGCACTTCCTGCGGCGTCAGCACCGCCGTGGGTTCGTCGAGGATGAGTACCCGTGCACGCCGGTAGAGCGCCTTGAGGATTTCGACGCGCTGCTGCATGCCGACTGGCAGATCGCGGACGGTCGCGCCGGGATCGACGAACAACCCGTAGCGCTCGGACAGCTCAGCGACATCCGCGCGTGCCTTCGCGAAATCGATGACTTCGCCGTAGCGCGTCGGCTCGATGCCGAGCACGATGTTCTCGGTGACGGTGAGCGGCTCGACGAGCATGAAGTGTTGGTGCACCATCCCGATGCCTAGGTCGATGGCGTGTCGAGGTGATCGAACGTGGACCGTATTCCCGTCAACGAGGATCTCGCCCCCGTCGGGAGCGAGTAGGCCGTAAACGACGTTCATGAGCGTCGACTTCCCTGCCCCGTTTTCCCCCAGAAGCGCGACGATCTCGCCTTCGGCGAGGGACAACGACACCTTGTCGTTCGCGAGCACCCCTGGGAACCGTTTCGTCACCTCGCGCACTTCGAGCAGGGCAGTCCCCATGATCACTCCCCGTCTATGCCGCTGTGCCAGTCAACGCGCCGCACGAAGGGCGGCCGGTACGTCATCACGTCCCGGCCGCCCTCATCGGCATACTCGACGCACGACCACATTGGGTCTACGCCTTGCTGTCACCTTGCTAGAGCTGATCCCGCGTCGCCGGCACCTTGACCGCTCCGGAGAGCACACCTTCGCGTGCGCTCGCGACAGCGTCCTTGATGGCCTGCGACACCTTGTCCTCGAAGTCGTGATACGGAGCGAGGCCGACGCCGTCTTCGGCGAGACCGAACTCGGTGTTTACGCCACCCTCGAAGGTGCCCTCGAGAACCGCCTTGACCGTCTCGAACACAGCGGTGTCGACGCGCTTGACCGCAGAGGTCAGCATGACGTCACCTGAACCGGGGACGGTCTCGAACTGGTCGGCGTCGACGCCGATGAACAGTGCGCCCTTCTCCTGACAGGCGGTGATCGAACCGAGGCCGGTCAGACCGGCGGCGGCGAACACCACGTCAGCGCCCTGATCGATAGCCGACAGCGCGAGCTCCTTGCCCTTGGCCTGGTCGTCGAAGCTACCTGCATACAGCGAGATGACCTTCACGTC
>CAMTXY010000109.1:0-1123 GCA_947085795.1 uncultured Actinomycetes bacterium
CCTGAGAAGCCTGGCGTGGGCCTGTAGGTGAAGGAACCGTTGGCGCTCAGGTTCAACGTGCCGGATCCGACGCCCGAGACGACCGCGGCCGTCAGCGGGTCGCCGTCCGCGTCGGTGTCGTTAGCCAGCACGCCTGGCGCGGCCACCGTCAGCGTGGCGTCCTCGGTCACGGTGTAGGAGTCGCCTGTCGCCACGGGGGTGTCGTTGAGGACGTAGATCGTGACCGTGACCACATTCGATTGGACCGTGCCGTCGGAGACGCGATAGGTGAAGCTCGCCGCTCCGGAGAAGCCGGACGCCGACCTGTAGGTGAAGGAACCGTTCGCGCCAAGGCTCAGCGTGCCGGATCCGACGTCCGTGACGAGCACCGCCGTCAGCGGGTCACCTTCGGCGTCGCCGTCATTGGAGAGCACTCCTGGCGCGGTCACCGTCAGCGTGGCGTCCTTGGCCACACTGTAGGAGTCAGCCACAGCCACGGGGGCGTCGTTGACGGGCGTGACGGCGATCGTGACCGTGACGGTGTCGGAGTTCGCGGTCCCGTCGGATGCGCGGTAGGTGAACGAGTCGGCGCCGTTGAAGTCGGCGTCCGGCCTGTAGGTGAAAGAACCGTCGGCGTTAAGGTTCAGCGTGCCGTTCGTGGCGTCCGTGACGAGCTGGGCCGTCAACGGGTCGCCGTCGGCGTCGGCGTCGTTGGCCAGCACGCCTGGCGCGGCCACCGTCAGCGTGGCGTCCTCGGCGACCGAGTAGCTGTCGTCTTCTGCTACCGGAGGCGTGTTGAGGGGCGTGATGCGGAAGGTGACCGTCACCGTCTCCTCGGCGTTCCCCGCGACGTCGACCGACCGGTACTCCAGGGTGTTCGTTCCGATGAACGAGCTCGTCACGGTTGTGCTGGAGCTCGGCACACCTCCGTTAAGGCGCCACATGGTCGACGCTATGCCCGACAGCGCATCGACGGGCGTCAGCCGGATGGTCGCGCTGCCGATGTAGGACGCCACACTATCGTCGGTGGTGACCGGCGGCGTCTTGTCGACCAGGACGGATGTCGTGTTCACCGACTCCGTGTTGCCGCGGTTGTCTTGCGACCAGTAGCCGACGGTCGTGGTGCCCTCGGCGGTGATCTGGA
>CAMTXY010000110.1:0-10259 GCA_947085795.1 uncultured Actinomycetes bacterium
GCACATGCCGCACGCCGAACATTCCGCTTCCCAGCTCGCCAGGCCCTGGGCGGCGCCGATGAACAGTGTATCCAGGGCGGGATAGACCGATACTTCCACCGCCGAGGCGAGCAGCGCCACTCCCGCGCCGCATCCCAGCGACAGGATCGCGTCGCAGCCTGTGGAGTCGAGCTGTTCGAGGTATTCCGGTTCGCATTGCCGCGTGAGCATCGCACCTGAGAACTCGACCGAAGAGCCCTTCCGGGAGGTGGCCAGACGCAAGAGCTCGACCATGGTGTCGACCTCTCTCTCGCCGCCGGCGAGCGCCACTGCCGCGCAGGTGTTGCAGCCCACCAGCAACACATGGTGGTGGCGGGTCACCATCGTACAGACCTCGTCGATGGGCTTCTGTCGAACGACGATCATCGCAGGTGCCAATCGAGGTCTTCGTCGTCGTCATGCACGCACAGCATCGCGAACGCGTCGACCATCTGGATGCACTCAAGCTGCATCTGGATTCTCTCGGCACGCTGCCTTACCAGATCCCTGGTGTGCGGGAAGCGACACGTGCTTTCCACGCAACCTGCGAACACCACTCGGGTAGCGCCATTGCGCAGGGCTTCGATGATCGTGCGCTCGCTCACTCGCAGCAGGCACGAGACGGTAAGAGTGCGGGTGTCGGAGTCCTCCAGATTCGGCAGGATCGGAGTGGAGCTGCACGCGAACATCATCGTCGTGTTCATTCCTGCGGTGGCGAGTTGCCGCTGGAGTCGCTGGGACATCTCCTCCTCGGAGTGCCCTTCAAGCGAGATTGCCTGCGCGGGGCATTGAGACTCGCAGGCGCCGCATGCGTGACACGCCTCGGCGTTGAAGTAGAGATAGCCGCCGATCTTCAGCATCGGGACGTCATGCGGACACACACGCATGCACGTCAGGCACGCAGCACACTTCTCGCGGGTGAGGCGCGCACCGGTCGCGCACGAGAGGCAACGCTGCGCCTCGCGCGCAGCCTCATACTCCGTGTAACCCAGTTCGATCTCCGCGAACGTCTCGACGGCCTCGAAGAACTCCAGGCGCTCCATCTGCACGCGCCTGCGGGTCTCGAGCTTCGCTGCCATCGCGCGCGGCACATCGCCGAGGACTGTGCCCTCCTCGTCGAGCAGTCGCAGCGGCTCACAGTCCCCGGTCAGGTCACGGTAGACGGAGGCGGCGACGCGATGACCCGCGGCGATGGCGTCGATGATCTTGGTCGGGCCGCTGACCACATCTCCGGCTGCGTACACCCTGTCCGTGGGCGTCTTAAGGGTCAAAGGATCGACCTCAGGCGCGCCACGAGACGTCAACGCGACGCCCAGGTCGCCGACGTCGGCCGACTGGCCGATCGCGAAGATCACGGTGTCAGCGTGGAAACTAGCGCCGACGGACTCGTCGAAGGTCGGGGCGAAGCGCTTGTCCGTGTCGAACACAGACTTACACGCGACGGTCTCGAGTTCGCATCTCCCATCGTCGTGCGTGATGCCCTTGGGACCCCAGGAGCAATGGATCGCGACACCCTCGAGCTCCGCGTCGTCGATCTCGTGCTTCGAAGCCGGCATCTCATCGCGGCTTTCGAGACAGACGGCGGCGACATCCCTCGCGCCCAGCCGACGCGCGGTGCGTGCGACGTCCATCGCCACGTTGCCTCCGCCGATGACGACGACCCGCTTTCCGAGTTCGGGACGCTCGCCTGCGGCCACCGCCTCCAGGAAGGGCAGTGCGGTCATGACGTTCGGTCTGTCGGACCCCGGTATGGGCAGGGCGCGACTGCCCTGCAGCCCCCCGGTGAGAATGACAACGTCGTTGGTGGCGGCGAGTTCCTCGATGGTGACGTCTCGACCTACGCGCACGCCGGTCTGAGCCTGGACGCCGGTGGAGAGTATGTAGTCGATGTCGCGATCGAGCGCATGGTCTGGTAACCGGTAGTTCGGGATCCCGTAACGCATCGCACCGCCGAGCAGGGGCTTCTGCTCCATGAGCGTGACGTTGAATCCCCGCAAGGCGAGATCGTGCGCGGCGGTAAGACCAGCAGGACCGCTGCCCACGATGGCTATGGACTCGGGGCGAGGCAGTGGTCTTGGTCGGCGAGGATACGCGCCGAAGTCGGCCGCTGCACGCTTGAGCTGCGCGATCGCGACCGGCTCGTCGAGCAGACAGCGGCGGCAGCCCTCCTCGCACGGACGCAAACAGACACGTCCGCAGGCCGACGGCAACGGGTTGCGTTCCAGCACGATCTCGAGCGCTTCCGTGAAGCGTCCTTCGCCGATCGCGGCGAGATATCCCGGCACGTCGATGTGCACCGGGCATCGCGCCCGGCATGGCGCGAAGACGCGACGCTCATCCGGACGGATGCCGTAGTCGCGAGCCGTCTGTGTCTGTCGCATCGCGATCACCATGTCCGATTCGGACCCTAGCCTGCGCGTGCTTTGACGAACGCGGGTATGTCGGCTGCCTCGTACGGTCCGACAACGACGTTCCAGCCGTCGAGTTCCTCGGCGAGCTCACCACTGATCTGGGCGACCGCGCCCGGGATGATGACGTCCCGGTGCGAGAGCGTCTCGGCCACCGTCGAGTCGTTGACGAACTTTGCGATGCGCTCGGGAACGAACTTGCCCGCCGCCCAGGCGGTGAGCACGCTCAGGCCCTCGGCGTCCACGATCCCCAAGCGCGCTGGGATCTTCGAGGACTCGATCTCGGAGGAGACGATGAAGTACGTGAGCGAGAAGTTCGTAGTGACGAGGAAAGGCGCGTCCGGTCCGGGCGAGCCGATCTCGTACACCTTTGACTCGGCCTGCATCGGTCGTTGCGGGTCGGTGTAGATGTTCTGCCTGAGAACCAACAGCGGCAGCATCCGCCACGCCTCGGTTCCGGTCAGGACGATGATATCCGCGTACTTCGCAACACCGACCGCCGCGTAGACGGTCTCGAGCATCGTGTCACCGTCGGCGAAATCACCGGGAAACGAGATTATCGGATAACCCAATGGAGCGAACTTGAGCCTGAGCGCCGCGCGACGGGCGAATACCTGGTCACGCAAGGCACCGCCTGCGCCGGTCGGCGAGCTGTCGATCACGAGTTCCTTCAATCCGGCGGCTGCCGCCGTTTCGGCCAGTGCCGAGACCGCATGAAGCCCGTCGGCGCGCACCACGAGCGGACACCCGTGCTTCTTGGCCAGCTCTATCATGGCGTCGGCGTTGACTACGGTGGCCGCGCAGATGAGGGGACGAGTCTCGCCCACCGCTTCGAGGGCGACAGCCATGTGTTCCGCGTTGTCGCTCATGAGCACGAGTGGCAAACCGGAAGCGTCACGCAGGCGTCGCGCCGCCTCGGCGAAACGGGCGGAGTCGGCCGTGGATCGCACGGCGACGAACCCGCAGGCGAGGTGTTGCTGGACGCGCTCGAACGCGGTCGCTTTGGCGCTCTCGGCCACAGCGTCAAGTTCGGCGTCGCTGACGCCGCTGTCGACGCTCACGCCGATCGCGCACGGGTTAGCGAACGTTTTTTCGTGGCGGAAGAGCACCGTTTCCTCGCCTACGGTGAAAGCGTTTTCTCCGACGCCCACCGTCACGGCGCGCATCGGCGGCGCCGCTGCGTCCCCGAGTGAGGACTTGGTCTCCTCGGAAACGTGCGGGCACTGTTCGAGCTCGGTGCCACCCTGCGCGAGTTTCATCGCGAAGGCGAGACATGTCGGCACCCCGCAGTCACCGCAGTTGGTCTTTGGCAACTGTTTGAAGATATCTATTCCGCTCAGGGCCATTAGGTGTTCACTCTTCCTTTTTTCGGACTCCCGACTAGAGCAAGGAATCCATCACAAGTGCGGGATGCCCCGCGCTTGTGATGAACTCGAGCACGCCTTCCTCAGTCTCGGCTATCGTCTCGTCGGCGATCTTGTCCATGAAGTCCTGGACGCCCATCTCTGCGAAGCGTGGGGCGAGCGAGTCGCGCATCGATTCCTTGAGTTCCTTGGGCATCCACACCACGCGAGAGAGCCCACCCTCGGCGAAGAGGAACTTCTTGCTCGCGATGTATCCGCGGCCGATACCCATGAACCCAGGAACTTGCAGGCCGCCGCCCACGGTGCCGGCGAGAGTGGAGAACTTCATCCCGGACGGCGTCATCCCCGCGAACTCGCGATTCACGATCATCACACCGTTGCACATCGGCAGGAGCGCGATGACGCACATGAAGCACCCGCACGAGGTCATGGGATCCGTCATGAGCGAGTAGCAGCTCATACGTTCCACGGAGCGCCCCGACTTCTCGTAGACGAACTCGTTGACACCGCTCCACTGCCCGGTGACGTCGTCGAGGCAGTCGCCCTTGAGGATAGGCTGGTTGGGACCGGCGGGATTGAGCTCGTTGCTGGCTTTGGCATCCAGCCAGTTGTACGCGCCGCACAAACCGAGGCGTTCCGGCGTGACCACGCAGATGTGGTTCGGCGCGAAGCTCTGGCACAAGCTGCATGAGTAGAACACGTCGACCGTCTCATCGGTCAGCCCGGCCATCCGTTCGTCGCGAGTCTTGTAGGAGGCTCGGGCCTGCTCACGCATCTTTTCTACCGCCGCATCGTCGGTGTATATCGTGACTTGGACCTTGTCGACGATCGCGGCGAACTCGTCGAGAAGCTTCGCGCGCAGGATCTCGCCGATATGCTCGAACGTGAAGCCCGCATCCTTGGCCTTCTTGGATACGCGGAGCCATATCTGGTCGCGCTGGCCCATATGCAGGACGCCCTCCGCGAAGTTCAGCAGATGGTGGAACTGGCGCTCGAGGACGGACTCGAAGTCCTCCTGCATCTTGCGGCCGAACACGTCGACCACGATGCCGAGAGGCAGCTGCGAACCCTCTTCGACCTCCGCGATGTCCGGCCCGGCTAGCTCGATCTTGCCGTCCTCCACTTCCGAGGAGTCCCGGCTGCGCAGCCACTCGAACGCCGCCGTACGCTGGCCACCCATCTCGACGTGCGTGTCTTCCTTGCGAACCCGTTCGCCCTCGAACGCGGGACCGTACGGCACCGGGATAGGGATCTCGGTGATACTGATCTTGAGTCCGCGGACCTCGATGGCTTTCTGCACGAGTTCGTCGCACGAGATGTTCGACACCACGTGCTCGTACGTGCACACGCCCGTAGGGAGGATCTGCGGTATGTCCGAGGTCGAGATCGTCGGGAAGCCATAGGAGATCGCTCCTGCCGCGGTCGCGTACCACTCGTCGGTGACCTCGCCCATTGCGAGGACGAACGCGAAGATGCGGCTCTTGTTGTACTTGAGGATACGCTCGTAATCCCCCGGCTGAACGCCGCCGAACGCCATCGCTGCGCGCGTCGCGAAGCCGAGCGAATAGATTTGGCTGTACACCTCCGAGCCGAACGGAACGAGCCGCGTGTCCCATCCGAGCTGTAAGCCCGCCTCGTCGAGCTGCTCCGCAAAGCTGCGTGCACCGTCGCGTCCGGCCATGAAGACGTAGAGCATCTTCTCCTGCATCTCGCGCGCGAGAAGAACGGCGGTCTGGGTGTCGGGGGCCGCACCGACCACGGCGGCGAACCCGGGCGCGGACCCGTCAACGAACTCCACACCGCGTGCGCGCATGATGACATCGTCGGCCGCGCCCAGCCAGATGCCTTCGACGGCAGAGGAGCCGCCGACGTAGCGAAGCGCTTCGATGCACTCCTCGGCAAGAAGCGTCGCTATCCCGGCATCCAGCGTCGGACCGAGGTACGGAAGCCAGACCTTATCGGTAGGCGCTTCCGGCAGTAGGTCTCGGGCCATGCCGAGCACCTTGTCCATGTCGGAGAGACGCTCCACCTTCTCGCCTGTGAGTCCGTAGATGACGGGCAGGTAGTAGCCGGTGTTGGGGAATTCGACGGCCACGGTGGCGCCGTGGGCCTCCTTGGCCTGAGCCAGGCGGTGCTCGGCCTTGCCGACGATGCTGTGTGCGCCGCGTATCGCCGCGCTAGCGATGATCTTAGACATCGAGCTCCCTCCGCATGTCCATATCGAACAAGACGCGCTCCCTCGCCTTGTCGTACCCGTGTAGCGAACGGCCGAAGTCGATGCGCGCGATCAGGATGCGCGCCATCTCCAGGGGATCTGGCTCGTGGACCCAGTGTCCGCTGGTGAGCTCTTCTATCTCCTTGAACAGGAAGTCAGAGACCTTCTGGCTACCCAACGTCGGGAAGGTGCCGCCGAACACCACCATCACACCGCTGGAGACGAAGTAGTGCCCGATCGCCACGGCCTTCTCGCTCATCCACTCCGGCGCGCACCCTGCCCCCGGGACGTAAGCCATGTCGTCGCCGAAGCCGCCCTCGGCCTGGATGCCGCATAGCGCGGTGAGCAGGCGGCTGTTGTCGACGCATGATCCGCAGTGGAGGACCGGCGGGATGCCGACGGCCTCGCAGACCTCTCGCAGACCCGAGCCGGCGAGCTCGGCCGCCTCGGGGAGCAGCAGCCCCTCCTTCGCGGCGGTGATCGCGGCGCAACCGGTCACGAGTACAAGCACGTCGTTCGCGATCAGCTCGCGCATGAGCACGCTGTGCACCTGTCCGGTTCGCAGGCGAGGGTTGTTGCATCCCGCGATGGCCACGAGTCCGCGGATGCGGCCGGAGATGATGTTGTCGTTCAGCGGCCTGTAAGACGAGCGGTAATGGCCGCCGAGGACATAGTTGATCGTCTCGTGGCTGAAACCGGCGACCATCTCCACCACCTCGTCGGGGATGTTCACGCTCCCGCGCTTCGGGAACCGGGCGATGGCGCGGCGTATCACCTCTCTAGCGGTCTCGAATGCGGTCGCCGGCTCGAACGGCAGGTGTGTCGCTCCCTCCATCATCGCTTTGTCGGAGGTCGTGAAGATCTCGGTGTGGTAGCACTTCGCCATCTCAGGGAGAGACTCGAGGCAACATTGCACGTCCATGACCATCGCCTCCACCGCTCCGGTCGCGACGGCGAGCTCCTGTTGGACGTAGTTGCCTGCCAACGGCACGCCGTGCCGCATCAGGATCTCGTTGGCGGTGCAGCAGATGCCGGCGATATTGATGCCCGTGGCCCCGACCGACCGCGCGAGTTCCAGTGCTTCGGGTTCGCGCGAAGCGATCACCATCGCTTCGGGGAGGATCGGGTCGTGCCCGTGGATGATGATGTTGACCTGGTCGGCCTTGAGCACTCCGAGGTTGACCTTCGAGCGCAGTGGCACGGGCGTGCCGAAGAGGATGTCCTGGAGTTCGGTGGCGATCATCGATCCGCCCCATCCGTCGGCCAGCGCGGTTCTGGACGCATGCATCAGGATGTTCTTGTACTCCTGGTCCACACCCACGCTCGTCCTGTGAAGCATCTCGACCACTTCGCGGTCGATGCCCCGGGGGGCGATGCCGAGCTTGCGCCACTTCTCCTGCCTCACGGCGGGCGCCCTTGACAGGAAGGTGAGCTCGCCATGCTGCTTGCCGAACTCGTTGAGAGCCTTCTCGCCGAGTTCGAGCGCGACTTCGTTCTTGTCCTTGCCGGAGACGTCTATCCCGAACTCTGTCGCGACGGCATGGAGCTTGCGCACGTCCTTGACCTCGTAGCCCGGCGCCTCGCCTTTAGCGGTAGCGATGAGGAGTTCGACGATCTCGCGTCCGTGGTCGGAGTGGGCGGCTGTGCCCGCTGCGACCATTCTCCCGAAGACGCGCGCGGCGACGGTGGCCGCCGTCGCTCCACAGACGCCTACCTTGGAGTCCTCTCCTTCATCCGTCACGCGGCACGGCCCGAGGGCGCACACCGAGCAGCACAGCCCCTTCGAACCGATAGGACAGGGCTTGGACTCGCGAGCACGATGGAACATCGTCGACGCGCCGTCCGCGGTCGCCTTGTCGAGCATCTGCACGCTCGCACTGCAGTTGGTGGCGTGTCTCCAGTCGGGACACACGGCGCACTCGTCATGCATGTCACTCATCTCCTTTCGCATCGCCGATGGGCTGCTCGGCTGGAACCGCGGCGCCGATCGGCATCGCGAAGGTGTAGGCCCGCCCGATGGTCTCGGTGCCGCTGGCGAAGGCGAGGGTAGTCTCGATGACACTGTCGCATTCCTCAGCGGTGTTCCACGGTAGTGGAGTACCCAGGCGGCCGGCTAAGGCGCTCAGGGTGTCGAAATCGGTCCGGCCGGACCCGCGTACGGAACGCTGTCTCACGAGACGACCCTCCATGTTGATCCGCGTGCCGGAGTTGTCCGAGACCGCGGAGGCGGGCAGGACGATATCCGCCGACTCCGCCGTTTCAGTCATGAACGGCGTAGCGACCACCACGAGGTCCAGGGAAGCGAACCAGTCGGTGATGGCGCCATCTCGGGCGCGATCGCTCGGCGGATCCTCTTCCCACACGACCATCGCGCGGACGGACTCGTTTCCCATGATGCCGGTGGCCGAGGAGCCGGAGTTTCCGAGAAGCTCGAAGTGGCCGCGGACATTGCTCGTCAAGGTGCAGGGTAGAATGCATCCTTGCGTACGACCCAGCAGGAGCAGCACGTTTGAGATACCTGAGATCACGTCGAGGTCGTCGACGTCTGCGGGAACCACGAAGACGATGCGGCCGTCTGTTCCAGCGAGCAAAGCGGCGAGAGAGGCGATCTCCTCGCCAGTGATCCCAGTCCGTGCATCGGCGTCGACGAGAATCCCGTCCGTGAGGAGCTTCTCGAGCGCTGCAGTTCCGGCGGTATGACCCTTCACGAACTCCTGGTCGTAGTCGCCTGAGTCGAGCAACGCCTTCGCCAGCCGGGCCAGAGCCAGACTCTCCGTGCCCGCTCGCGGACGGACATGGGTCTTCGCACGTCCGGCTATCTTCGTCGCTCTCGAGTCGATGACCACGATCTGCGCTTTGCGCGCCTGTGCTCTGGCGATCCATGCACCGGCGGCGGGGTAGTCGGCCGTCACGTCCGCGCCCACGACCACGATGACGTCGGCGGTTTCCACGTCCTTAGCCGAGGCGACGACCGAGAGGCCGCCGAACATCTCGCGCAACTGGGAGAGGCCCGCAGAGCCGAGCGTCACGGCAGAGCTGCCCACCGCGCTCGAGCCGAACGACTCGGATGCCAGCGCACAAAACGCGTACGCCGTCTCGTTCGTCGCGGTCGAGCCTACGATCCAGCCCACCGAATCGGCGCCGGAGGAATCACGCACTTCACGCAAGCGCGATGCCGCGAAGTCGAGCGCCTCGTCCCAGTCACATTCGACGAGGCCGCCGTCTCGCCTCACGAGAGGTCTGCGGAGGATTTCCGGACTGTTGAAGTGGTCGAGTCCGAATCGACCGCGGGCGCACAGATAGCCCACACGCGAGGGCGACGTGACTCGCACGACCGAGCCCTCGATGCTGCCCACGACCATGTCACAGCCGCATCCGCACAAGGAGCAAGCGCTCTCGACCTGCTCGATCATCCACTCCCGGCCGCGAAAGCGCCTGTCTTTCTCTATCAGCGCCGCGACCGGGCAAACAGAGACGCAGCTTCCGCAGAAGTCACAGCCGGAGTCCTGCAGCGGCAGGTCGCCCGCTGTCCCGACCTTCGTCTCCATCCCGCGCTCCATGAACTCGAGGATCCCCTCGCTTTGCAGGGCGCACACCCGTATGCAGCACCCGCACAGCACGCAGAGGTTGTAGTCGCGCACGATGAACGGGTTGGAGTCGTCGACGGGATATCCCGGATCCTTCATCGGATAGCTCGTCTTCTCTATGCCGAGCCGGTACGACGCATCCTGCAAAGAACACGTCCCGTTCCTGTCGCAGCTCATACACTCGCCCGGGTGATTGGAGAGGACGAGGTCTGTGACGAAACGTCGCGCCTCCAGTACGCGCGGCGTGTCCGTCCGTACGACCATCCCCTCTTTCGCCTGCCGGCTGCAGGAGACGACCAGCTTGGAGGAGCCCTCGAGCTCGACGACGCACATGCGGCACGCGCCGGTGCTCTTGAGGCCGGGGCAGTAGCACAGCGTGGGGATGTGAATACCCGCCTGCGCTGCCGCCTCGATCAGAGGGGTGCCCTCCGCGACCGACATGTCGCGTCCGTCGATGTTCACTGTGACCGTATCGCTCAAGAGTATCGCCTCCTTCTAGCCGACTTCGATGGCCCGCGGTTCGCATACTGGCACGCACAGGCCGCATTTCGTGCACTTGTCCGTTCGAATCCTGAAAGGTGAGCAGTCCACCAGATACCAGGGCGGACGCTCACCGACCACCGCGTCTGCCGGACAGACGTCCTTGCACGCTCCGCATAGCGTGCAC
>CAMTXY010000111.1:0-3305 GCA_947085795.1 uncultured Actinomycetes bacterium
CGCGATCTCGTCAGCAGGGTTCACGATCACCTTGAGGTACGCCGCCACGTCGCGGATCTCCGCGCGGTCGAAAAAGCGCGTGCCTCCGACGATCTGGTACGGCACGCCGGCGCGCAGCAGCATGTCCTCGAGCACGCGGCTCTGTGCGTTCGTGCGATAGAACACGGCGAAATCCGCGTAGCTGCGGTGCTCCTCGCGCATGACGCGCTCGATCTCGCCGGTGACGAAGCGGGCTTCGTCTCGCTCGTCGCTCGCGTAGTAGCGGCTGATGGCCTCGCCGCCGGCGTTCGCGGTCCACAGCGTCTTAGGCTTGCGGCCGGCGTTGTTGGCCACGACCGCATTGGCTGCGGCCAGGATCGTCGAGGTCGAGCGGTAGTTCTGTTCGAGCTTGACCACGGTCGCGTCCGGGTAGTCACGCTCGAACTCGAGGATGTTACGGATGTCGGCGCCGCGCCACGAGTAGATCGACTGGTCGTCGTCTCCGACCACCATGAGGTTGCGATGCTTGGCCGCGAGCAGGTTCACGATGCGGTACTGCGCGTGGTTGGTGTCCTGGTACTCGTCGACCAGGATGTAGCGGAACCTATCCTGGTACGCTTCTAGCACGTCGGCGTGGGCCGATAGCAGCCGGTGGGCCTCCACGAGCAGGTCGTCGAAGTCCATCGCGTTGGCGTCGCGCATCCGCGTGCGGTAGCGCGTGAACACCTTGGCGGCCGCCTTGTCCATCGGCGTGACGGCGGCGGACGCGAACTCCTCGGCATCGATGAGCTCGCTTTTCGCCGAGGAAATGCGATGCCGTACTCCGTTGGCCGGGTAGCGCTTCTCGTCGATTTCCAGCTCGGCCATCACCGACTTGAGCATGCGCTTCATGTCGTCGGTGTCGTAGATGGTGAAGGAGCGGTGAAAGCCGATGCGGTCGGCGTCGGCGCGCAGCATGCGCACGCACATCGCGTGGAACGTCATCACCCACATCGCGCGGACCGCACCGCCGCACAACTCGCCGAGGCGCTCCTTCATCTCGACGGCGGCCTTGTTGGTGAAGGTGATCGCGAGGATCTCGTGCGGTGAGACGCCCAGGTCGCCGACGATATGGGCGATGCGGCACGTGAGCACCCGGGTCTTGCCCGAACCCGCGCCAGCGAGCACGAGCAGCGGACCCTCGGTGTTGGTCGCGGCGTCGTGCTGGGCGGGGTTGAGATCGGTAGAAAAGATGGTCATGGGGCAAGAGTGTACACGCGCGGACGACACTCCGACAGGGGGGTGGATCGCGAGGGCTGCGATCGTCCTACTTGATGAACTTGATCATCGAGAAGGAGTCGCCGGTCTTGGATAGACATGCGTCGTGGACGGCGGTGCGCTCGCCTTTGATGTGCTGGGTGTTGCCGCAACGCTCACACACGGCGAGGCCGCAGACGGTACAGGGTCCGATACGGGCCGCCCCCACCGACCCGCAGTGCGGGCAGAACTTGATTCCCGGCTGTGCCACCTACCGTCCTCTATGTAATGGCCGCGCCCCGTCCCGACGCACCTGGCTCCACGCCTGGCTGACGACAGTCGCAGGGAGGAGCCTACGCGATCCTTCGGTTCACCGCTTCCGCCACCGGCTGTAATTCGACAACGAGTTTCCTTAATCCTTCTAAATCACGCGACTGCGGTCCGTCGCACAGCGCCTCGCGGGGGTTCGGGTGAGCCTCGACCATGATTCCATCCGCGCCGACCGCCACTGCGGCGCGCGAGACTGCGGGCACGAAATCGGCCGAACCTGTGGGATGCGACACGTCGACGATGATCGGCAGCAACGAGAGCTTCTTGACCACCGGCACCGCGCTGATGTCGAGCGTGTAGCGGGTAGCGGTCTCGAAGGTGCGGATTCCGCGCTCGCACAGGATGACGTTCTCGTTGCCGTGCATGGTGATGTAGTTGCTCGCCTGGAGCCACTCCTCGATGGTCGCTGCCATGCCGCGCTTGAAGACGACGGGTTTGCGCGATTCGGCGGTGATCTCGCCGAGCTTCTTGAGGAGGCTGAAGTTGGCCATGTTGCGCGTCCCGACCTGTAGGATGTCGGAGTACTCGTCGACGATCGTCGCGTGCGCCGAGTCGGTGACCTCCGTGACGACGAGCAGGCCGTACTCGTCGGCCGCCTCGCGAAGCAGCTCGAGGCCCTTCTCCTCCAGTCCCTGGAACGAGAAAGGCGAGGTCCGCGGCTTGTACGCGCCACCGCGCATCACGCGGATACCGAGCTCCTTGAGCGTCGCCGCGACCTCGCGCATCTGCTCGCGACTCTCCACCGAGCACGGTCCGGCGATGATCGTCACGTCGCCGTCACGCTGTACCGCGCCGATCGCCGGCACCAGCCCCCGACCCTCCCCGGCCGTCATCGGTCACTCAACTCTTTCATCACGTGAAGGATCGTTTCATAGATCTCACGGAGGTTCTCACCGTACAGCGGCCCCTCGTTGCAGCGCGCGATATTGACGAATATCTCCTCTTCGCGCTTCGGGTCGTACAGCCCCCAGTGCATCTGAGGCTTGAGTCCCCTGATCGCGAGCGATTCGACGGCGCGCTCGTTGAGCAACCGCACGACCTGGCAGTCGATCGCGTCGATGCGCTCGCGGTGCTTCTCGATCTGCTCGGCGAATTGCTTGTCCTCGGCCATCGCCACTCCTCCAACACTCTTCGTATGTACCGGGTGCCGGTCTCCCGGCATCCCTGGCGCTCCCGTAACAGTACTCTATTCCCACTCGATCGTGCCGGGTGGCTTGCTCGTGATATCGTATGCCACCCGGTTGATGCCCTCGACCTCGTTGATGATGCGATTGCTCATGCGCGCGAGCAGGTCGTGCGGCAACCGCGCCCAGTCGGCGGTCATCGCGTCGGCCGAGGAGACCGCCCGAATGACGATGGGGCGCCCGTATGTGCGCTCGTCGCCCATCACGCCCACGCTGCGGATATCGGGCAGCACACCGAAGTACTGCCACACGCTGCGCTCCGTGTCCCACGCACCGATCTCCTCGCGGATGATCGCGTCGGCGGCCCGAAGCGTCTCAAGCTTCTCGTGCGTGATCTCGCCGATGATGCGCACTGCGAGCCCGGGGCCCGGGAACGGCTGACGGTGCACGATCTCGTCGGGTAGCCCGAGCTCGGAGCCGACCGCGCGCACCTCGTCTTTGAACAGTGACTTGAGCGGTTCGATGAGGTCGAAGTGCACGCCTTCCGGGAACGGGATGAGGTTGTGGTGGCTCTTGATCTTGGCGGCGGTCTTGTTGCCGGACTCGATGACGTCGGGGTAGAGCGTGCCCTGCGCG
>CAMTXY010000112.1:0-3624 GCA_947085795.1 uncultured Actinomycetes bacterium
GCAGTGACCCCGGAAACGACAGAGCCGAGCAACCCCGAAGGGCTGCCCGGCTCGTAAGCGTCCGCGTGAGAGCGTGCCTAGATGGCGCGCACCTGCGTGGCCTGCTGCTTGCCGTTCTGACCAGTGGACTCCGTGAAGGAGACGGCCTGACCCTCGTCGAGGGACTTGAAGCCCTCGCTCTGGATCTCCGAGAAGTGGACGAACAGATCGTCGCCATCCTCGCGCTCGATGAAACCGTAACCCTTGTCAGCGTTGAACCACTTGACTTTACCCTCAGCCATTCCAAACCTACCTTCTTGCCCCAACGGGGCAAAACAAAACGATGTGACTAACCGCCAGAATGCGGTGTGTCACATCGCAATCCTTCGAGCCTTTGTGGCCCGTCCTGCGGAAGTATAGCACGTTTCTCCCGGACGCGCTCCCTGGCCCGGGAGCGTGCAACCTGGCTCGTCCGGGTGGGTAAGGAACCGGACCAGGAGCTTGCGCCGTGCCGAAGATGTGATGAGGGCAGAGAGCACAGCTACCTCCTTTTAGGCAGGTTTGTGCCTTTGTTATGGCATAACGGTTCAATGGGGTTCCAGAGGTCGGCATCACGGCCCCGGAATCTCGAGGTCACGGCAGATCCTGAGCGCGATGAGTTCTGTTCTCTTGCGGTGCCGAGGGATTGCCGAAGCACTGTCGCTTCACTCGGTGATGCGTAGGGGCTCGCGGATGACTTTGTGAGGGCGAGGCGTTCTTCGGCCGAGTACTGGCGTGTGGATTCCGGATCCGATTGACTACTCTCGTCGATCCTCCCCAGCCACAACCGGTCAGTATGAGGAACGAGCCGTCCAGAAAGGCGCGGCTCGCCGATCTACAATCTTGCCGGACCTTGTCCTCGTCCATGGCTACTTCGGGGATGAGCCCTCCGCAGGCGTTTCCCCGCGGCCAATAGCCGCGAAGAGCGCCTCCGCCTTCGCTTCGTCCGGCAGAACGTACGACACTCCGTCAATCATGCCGGTGCCGGCAGGCACCGTGTAGCTGAGCATATCACCCGCTGCTGCCGCTCGATAATCCATGACCATCCCGGTCATCTCTCGGATGCTCATGTCGGTCTCAACGTGCTGGGCCGCACTGTCAATCACCGAGGGAATCCTCGTCGCGTTCCCCGGCTGAGACGCCCGCTTTGCCATAGCGGAGAGGAAAGCCTGCTGGGCACGGATACGAGCGAAGTCGCCATCAGCGTATGCCTTCCTGTTCCTGACAACCGCAAGCGCGGCGTCGCCATCGAGGAGCTGAAAGCCCGGCGCTATGGTTCGTCCGCCGGGGATTCTTGCAGGCCGGTCCACCATCATCTCGACCCCCCCGAGAGCGTCAACCACGCTCCCGAAGCCTTCGAAATCTATGAGGACGTAGTGGTGAACCGGCAGGCCCGTGAAGTCTTTCACCGTCTGGATAGTCAGCGGCACACCGCCATAAGCCGCAGCGTGGTTAATCTTGGTGAGACCGTATCCGGGCACCTCGGTCCTCGTGTCTCGCGGAATAGAGAGAAGCAACACGGACTTGTCCTGCGAGTTGAGGCGTGCGAGCAAGATGGTGTCGGAGCGGGCCCTTGATTGACCGGGACGACGGTCGTTACCCAGAAGCAGTACGTAGGTGAATCTCTCTCCATCGCCAGAGGGGGGCGAAGGCTTGTCCAGAACGGACTCGATAGCATCGCGCGTCTCGGCAGCTGGCGCCATCTTGCGCGACATGTTGAAGTACGTGTACAGCGAGTATGCCACTGCAACGAGAAGCAGGGTGAGCACTGCCACGCCCAGCCAGACCGCGGGCCGAACGCGTTTCCCAGTCCTCAAGGCCGGACTGGTCGAACGGACCGCGCGCTCACGGCGTCGGTGCGCGGGTTGAGATGTGTGCGGCACGTATGTGACCTCCTCTTCGACAGCGGGACACAATCCAGCAGACGCACAGCAGGCACCATACCTGACGTCCCCGACTATACCCGTTTCGTCATTTGAAGACATGCCGATTCAAGAGCGGCGTCCGGTTCGCTCTTCCTGGCTCACCACATGTGGCCTTATAGTATCTCTGACACAACGCGCTGCGGCGGCGCGCCGCGCAGCTCGCACATCGGAACTCCGACTGAGGGGGAACACCGTCAAGCGCGATACCCGTACGCGCATATGGCGAACTCGTGTGCGCCAACTACTGGAGCACGGGTCCTTCTCCAGGTCGTTCGCCGTCTTGGCGGGCGGTACGGTGGCCGGACAACTCGTGGCTTTGGCAGCGTCTCCAGTCATCACACGCCTCTACACGCCTCATGAATTCGGAGTGCTCGCCGTATACGTGTCTCTCCTGGGTGTGGTCGGAGTCGCGGCCAACCTGAGGTATGAGATCGCGATTCCGATTCCGGCGGATCGGAGGGTCGCCGCCAACCTTTTCGGTGCGGCCATCGCGGCAGCACTGCTGATTCCGACGGCGGTTCTTGCCGCAAGTTTCGTTCTTGGCGACGAGGTATCCGCTCTGCTCGGCATGTCGGAACTGGCAGACTACATGTGGTTGCTCGCCTTAGGCACCTGCGCCCTCGGCCTGTATCAGGCACTCAACTACTGGGCTCTCCGCCACCGGGACTTCCGCAGAATCGCCCAGACCAAACTGACGCAAGGGTTCGGAAGCGCGCTGGTGCAGATCCTGGGAGGCGTGCTGAACGCAGGACCACTCGGACTCATAGTTGGACAGCTTGTAGGACAGGCGGCCGGAGTGGGCACGCTCGCACTCAGAACGCTCAGGAGGGACGCGCAAGACCTGGCTCAAATTGACCCGCGCGGGGTCAGAGATGCCGCACGCACGTACCGCAACTTCCCGCTCATCTCGAGTTGGTCCGCCATCGGCAATGCTCTGGGCTTGCGACTCCCGGCTCTGCTGATGGTCGGATTCTACGGCACGGCGGTGGGTGGCCAGTTCTCCCTCGGGATTCGCATCCTGGCAACGCCGCTCTCCATAATCAGCCTCTCGCTATCGCAGGTATACCTTAGCCGCCTCGCCGAGTTGCGCAATGAGTCCCCCACGGGAATGGGGCACCTGTTCGACTCGATGACGCGGAACCTGCTGGTGGCGAGCGTTCCGGTGCTTGCTGCCGGGGCGTTAGCGCCCTGGCTCTTCCCTGTGATCTTCGGTACACAGTGGCATCAGGCCGGCCTCTTCGTCCAGGCAAGCATGACGACGTTCGCTGCCCAACTCGTCGTCGTCCCCGTCTCGCAGACACTGAACATCCTGGAGCGGCAAGACCTACAGCTCGCATGGGACATGGGCAGACTGATTGCCGTAGCGGCATCTATGTGGGTGGCGTGGGCATCGGGACTGAGTCCCATGGGCACGGTTCTCGTGTATGCGGCGGTGTCGACGGTTGCCTACGCTGCGCTGTTCATCGTTACGCGACAGGGCATCATCCACGCTTCGCTAGGGGCCACGCACGAATGAGAGTCTACGCAAACGGTCTAGACGCCACGGACGGAAAGGCCAGCGAATTCACGGTAGCGCTCGATTGGCCCCGAAGGGCTGCCGGTTTGGATCTGCGCTTCCACTGGCGTGACTATCCACGTACCTTCAGCTTGGAAGGGATGACTTCTTCCGGCTGGGTCACCC
>CAMTXY010000113.1:0-2227 GCA_947085795.1 uncultured Actinomycetes bacterium
CATGAAGGTGCGCCTCATGGCGACCGGCATCGTCACCGATGTCGAGGAGGTCGGCGTGCGCAGGCCCGCTAACACCCCGGTCGACGCGCTGACCGTCGGCGAGGTTGGGTACCTCATCACGGGTCTGAAGGACCCCGCGCTCGTCAAAGTCGGCGACACGGTGACGCTTGCGAAACACGGCGCGACCAAGGCGCTTCCCGGCTACCGCGAGGTCAAGCCGATGGTCTATGCCGGCCTGTTTCCGATCGACGGCGACCAGTACCCGGATCTGCGCGACGCGCTCGACAAGCTCAAGCTCAACGACCCGGCGCTGGTCTACGAGCCGGAGAACAGCCACGCGCTCGGGTTCGGGTTCCGCGTCGGGTTCCTCGGCCTGCTGCACATGGAAGTGGTCAAGGAGCGGCTCGAGCGGGAGTTCGACCTCGACCTGCTCGCCACGGCGCCGAGCGTGGCGTACCGGGTGACCAAGACCAACGGCGAGACGCTGGAGATCCACTCGCCGCAGGACATGCCTGACCCGGGTCACATCGATCACATCGACGAGCCGTATCTGACCGCGCAGGTCATCGTGCCGCCCGATTACGTCGGTGCGGTGATGGAGCTCGCCGAGGGCCGCCGCGCGACCTTCAAGAACATGCAGTATCTCTCGAAGACCACCGTCGACCTGCACTACGAGATGCCGCTTTCCGAGCTCATTCTCGACTTCTTCGACCAGCTCAAGAGCCGCACCAAGGGTTATGCGTCGCTCGATTACGAGTTTCTCGGCTATCGTCAGAGCAATCTCGTCAAACTCGACATCCTGCTGGCGGGCAAACCGGTCGATGCGCTGTCGTTCATCGTGCACAAGGACAAAGCGTACGCGCGCGGCAAGGTGCTCACCGAGAAGCTACGTAAAATCATCCCGCGACAGATGTTCGAGGTGCCGATCCAGGCCGCGATCGGCGGGCGCATCCTCGCGCGCGAGACGGTGCGCGCCAAGCGCAAAGACGTGCTCGCGAAGTGCTACGGCGGTGATATCACCCGCAAGCGCAAACTGCTCGAGAAGCAGAAGAAGGGCAAGAAGCGCATGAAGAGCGTGGGTAACGTGGAGGTGCCGCAGGAGGCGTTCATGGCGATTCTGAAGGTCGACGACTGAGAGGCCGGTATGTGACGTATGAGCGGCTTGGGAGACAGCGAGTTCGATCCGGTCGCCGCGCTCAGCGGACCTGCGCTGGCGGCGCACGTCTACATCCACGTGCCGTTCTGCCGCACGAAGTGCTCGTACTGCGACTTCCTCTCGATCACCGACATCAGCGATGTTCGCTTGGAGCCGGTCAGCCGAGGCCTTGAGGGTGAGATCACGCGTTGGGCGACCGCCTCTTTACCGGGCGTCATCGAGACCGTTTACATCGGCGGCGGCACCCCGACCATCCTCGCCGGCCGGCTCGTCGGCATCGTCCGTCACGTCCTCGACATGCTGCCCCACAAGCCCGGCGTCGAGGTCACCGTAGAGGCCAACCCGGACTCGCTCACGCCGCTTCTCGTCGAGGGGCTCGCGGCGGCGGGAGTGACGCGCGTGAGTCTCGGGGTGCAGTCGTTCGAGGAGAGCGAGCTGGCGCTTCTCGGCAGGGTGCACACCGTGGAAGAGGCGCTTGAAGCCGCCCGTGCGGTGTGCGATGCGGGCCTCGGCCTGTCCCTCGATCTGATGTGCGGGATCCCCGGACAGTCGGATCGCAGCTGGTTGCTCACGCTTGAGCAGGCGGTGATGACCGATGCGCGACACCTGTCGGTCTACCCGCTCACGCTCGAGCCCGGAACGCCGCTCGACGCCGCGTGCGGCTCAGGGCTTGTCGCCGAGCCTGATTCCGACCTCACCGCTACGCAGATGCTGCTTGCCGAGGAACACCTCGCCACGTGCGGCCTGCACCGCTACGAGGTCGCCAGCTACGCTATGCCCGGCGACGAGTCGCGCCACAATCTCGCCTACTGGACGGGCCGGTCGTACCTGGGGATCGGGCCGTCGGCCCACGGGATGCTCGATGCGGTCACCGCGTCGTCGGTCGGGATGCTCGATGCCGACGAAACGCCCGGGGTCGCTCGGGTCCGCTACGCCCACCCGTCCGACATCGACACGTGGCTCACCGATGGGCGGCTGGAGCGGGAGTTCCTCGACGCCGCGCAGGCCGCCCGCGAGGACGTCATGCTCGGGCTTCGGTTGACCCGGGGGGTGCCGGTGGCGGCGGTGCGG
>CAMTXY010000114.1:0-10527 GCA_947085795.1 uncultured Actinomycetes bacterium
CTTCGTCGACGGCCACGGCGAGATACGGCGTACCCGACACGTCGCGGGGCGCCTGGAATGTCGGGTACGCGCTCAGCACGGAACCTTCGGGGGTCGCGACGATGAGGCGATCGACGAACTCGATTCCCGCGTCGAACTGCATCACCAGCGCCCTGCGGTTCAACTCCGAGCCCACAGCGTCACCGAGCACGGCGGAGGCACGCCCCGCCACACCTGTCGCCCCGTCGAGGCGTGCGCGCAACTCGGCGACGAGTGCCTGCTGGTACGCGACCTGACGAGCGCTCGCCTGCCTGCTGGCAAGGTCGAAGACGCCGCCGAGGGCCGTCGCGCTCACGACGGTCAAAGACACGGTGACCACCAGAAACATCAGCAACGCCAGGTTGAACGCGAGCGACTCTCGCCGTTTGGTGCGGGCCACGTATGTCAGCCCCAATCGAACCGTCCGGATACCTGTGAGTATCCTACACGGTCGGTGCAGCCCCAACCACGCGCGGCCGGCACGCGCGGCCGGACCCGGTGCACGGATCGAACCAGCCCTCAGAGCCTGACGGCGGGCAGCATGAAGGCAAACCACGCCGCAAGCCGCGAGAGCTGGCCGGTGAAGATGAGCACACCGATGACCATCAGAAGCACTCCGGCGATCCTGTTGATGACCAGAGAGTGTCGGTTGAGCCAGCTCAAGGTCGTCCGGAGTCGCCCGAACAGCACCGCTACGAGTACGAACGGCACTCCGAGTCCGAGCGAATACGCGAACAGCAACGGGGCTCCATAGGAGACGCTGCCCGTCGAACCGGCGAGCGCAAGGATCGACCCGAGGATCGGGCCGACACACGGCGTCCAGCCGAACGCGAACGCCATACCCGTCACGAGCGCTGCCGCCGAACCGAGAGAGCGGATCTTCCCGAGGTCGAAACGCGCTTCACTGTAGATCCAGGGCACCCTGATGAGTCCGAGCATGAAGAACCCTAGAGCGAACACGAACACACCGGCCACACGCACGAGAACGTCCCGGTACCCGAGCAGAACGGAGCCGAGCGCCGAAGCCGAAGCGCCCAACCCCACGAACACGATCGTGAACCCAAGCACGAACAGGAGACTCGGGACCAGGACCGACCGTACGCCCCCGCGCTTCTCCAACTCGATGGGCGAGTAGCCGGTAATGAACGAGAGATAGCCCGGCACGAGCGGCAGGACGCATGGCGAAAGGAACGAGACGACGCCAGCGGCGAACGCCCCCGCTAGACCGACCGATGCACTCATCACCGTCATCCCATCCGCGTCCGTGATGCGAACGCTCAAGCCGGTTCCGCGTCGTATCCTGCCGCTCGGATGGCCGCGATGATAGCCTCGATATCCACCACGTCCGGGTCGACCCGTACCCGCGTCTGGCCGGTCGCGTGGTCGGTCGAGACGCTCTCGACACCGTCCAGTTCGCCGACGATCATGTCCACGAGCATCGAGCACGAACGGCAGTGCATATCCGTGGTCTTCAGATGCAGATCGGCTGCTTCGGCCATGATCGTCCTCCTCGTCGGACGTGCGGCTACGATGCCCAGGGTACCCCCTGCTGGGCAGGAGACGGAAGTACCTGTGTCGACCCCGGTTTCAGGACCGGATGCCTTCACGTCCGGTCAGGTCTCGCTACCCTCGGCGATGCGGCCACTCAGGGGCAACCGCACGTCGCATTCGAGAAGCGCGCCACAGTAGGGACACAGACGCCAGTCCTCGTTGATGTGGCTACCGCAGGCAGCGCAGGCCGAGGAACGCAGCTCCGGTTCGTCGGCGAGGTCCGGTTTGCGAACGGATCCTAGGAGGGCGATACTCACGCCCGCGATCGTCAAGGCCGCGATTCCGGCAACAAGCCAGCCGAACGGAGCGGCGACGGTGCAAAACGCGAACCAACCACCGACGCGGGATACAAGCGCCGCAACAGCCGCCGCCAGCACGACAAAGAACGCCGCGATGAGAGCGGTCTGGATACGTTTTTCCGATCGAGGGTTCACGTTCGGTCACTCCATCGCTAGCCGGGCGCGGATGACACATCGGATGCAAGCGCTATGCCAATGAGCGGAGCCCCCGGACCCCTCACGCCAAGCCGAGACGGGCCATTCGCGCCTCGAGGGTCTTCGTGGTCAACCCGAGCAGTTTGGCGGCCTTCGGTACGCTGTTTCCGGAACGATCGAGCGCCTGACGGATGAAATCGAGTTCGACCTCCTCCAGATCGCATCCCTCGTCGGGCAACACGATCCCCGTCTTCGCGCTCGCGCAGGCGATACCACCGATACGCACTTCCAGCGGCAGGTCCATCAGGCCGATCTCCTCGCCCTGCGAAAGGATGACGATACGTTCGATCGTGTTCTCGAGCTCCCGGATGTTGCCGGGCCACTGGTACGATGCGAGCGCCTCCATCGCCTCTTGGGAGATCTTCTTGTCGCCTGCTTTGTACTTCTCGAGGAAATGCGCGACGAGTAAAGGGATATCAGCGGAGCGCTGCCGCAACGGCGGAAGTCGCACGGGAACGACGGCCAGGCGGTAGAACAGGTCCTCGCGGAACGTTCCTTCGGCGATCAGCTGCTGCAGATCCTGGTTCGTCGCGGCCACGACACGGACGTCGACTTCGATCGATCGTGTCCCACCCAGCCGCTCGAACTGTCGCTCCTGGAGCACGCGTAACAGCTTCACCTGGACGCTCGGGGTGATGTCCCCGATCTCGTCGAGGAACAGTGTACCGCCGTTGGCCCTCTCGAAGCGCCCAGGCTTCGCGGTCACGGCCCCCGTGAACGCGCCCTTCTCGTAACCGAACAGCTCGCTTTCGAGAAGGGTCTCCGGAAGGGCGCCTGCGCTCACCGAGATGAACGGTCCCGTCGCGCGCTCGGACAGCGCGTGCACGGCGCGGGCCACCAACTCCTTGCCCGTGCCCGACTCGCCGTAGATCACCACGGTCGCGTTGGTCGGTGCGACGCGGCGCACTTGATCCAAGACGTCCATCATCGCCGAATCGGCCGCGACGATGCCTTCGATGTCGTACTCGCGGTCCAGCTCCTCGCGGAGCCGCTCCACCTCCGCCGCCAGCTCGCTCATCCGCAGCGCTTTATCGATCGCCAGCTTCAGCTCGTCCAAATCGAATGGCTTGGTGAGGTACTCCGTGGCGCCCGCCTTCATCGCCTCGACAGCCTGGGTGACGTTACCGTGAGCCGTCAACATGATGATCGGGAACATGTGGCCGTTGGCCCGGACGCGCCGCAGGACCTCCATGCCGTCGGGAGCGGGCATGCGATGGTCGAGCACCATGACGTCGGGCGCGTGCTCTGCGACGCTCGACAGCGCTTCCTTGCCGTCGCTGGCCTGGATCGCCTCGAACCCTTCGGCCTCGAGCGCCTGACCGAGCACCCAGCGCATGTTCTTCTCATCGTCCACGATCAGGACGCGTCGGTTCATCCGTTCTCCTCCAGGTCGTTACCGTCGAACGCGATGGGGATCGACACCCGAAACGACGTGCCGCCGGCACCGCTCCCCACTTCGATATGCCCATCATGCTCATCGACGATGCGGTGCACCATCGTCAGACCCAGACCCGTACCGTCCGAGCGCGTCGAGAAGAACGGGTCGAACACCTTACTCAGGTTCTTCTCCTCGATGCCGGGGCCGGAATCCGACACGGTGATGCCGGCGTACTCGCCATCGACCTGCGTCGACATGGTGATCGTGCCCCCCGTCTCCTCCATCGCCTGCACCGCATTGGTGACAAGGTTGAGGAAGACCTGCTTGAGCTGGTCGGGGTCGGCCAGCACCGGCGGGAGTCCTCCCGCGAACTCCTCGATGATGCGGACGTCGGCCTGGGTGGCGAAGCGGGTGGTGAACAGCACGACGTCACGCAGCACGTCTTCGACGTCGGTCGACACGAACGTCGGCTTGCTGGGACGGGCGAAGTCAAGCAACGCCTTGATGACCCGGTCGAGCCGGTCGATCTCCTGCTTGATGACGGTCGCGGCCTCTCCGATGCGACCGGGGTCTCCGTGCGCGTCCTCGAGAAGTTGCACCGAAGCCCGGATGACCCCCAGTGGGTTGCGGATCTCGTGCGCGACGCCCGCGGTGAGTTGACCCATCGCCGCGAGGCGGTCGGCCCTGATGAGCTGCTCGGTCAGAGCTTTGATCTCCGAGACGTCCTCGATTGTCACGACCGCTCCGAGTATCCTCCCGCCCACAGCCCGCATCCGCGACGTCGACGCCTGCACGTGGATCGTGCGCCCCGCTCTGGTGACGAGGGTGAGTTCGCGCAGGGTCAGGGGTAGACGGCCCGACAGGACCTTGTCGACATCACGACTCAGGCCACCGTCGTCCATGAAGATCGCGCCGATCGCACGCGGTACGATCTCATACTCGGACACGCCCAGCATGCGCTCGGCGGCCGGATTGACCGTCGTGACCGACCCGTCGGGGCCGACCGTCAGCACGCCGGAGGTGATCGACCGAAGAATCGACTGTGTGTAGTCCTGGATGTTGATGAGCTGGATCGCCCGTTCCTCGAGTTTCTTGTAGGCATCCTCGAGCCGCTGACTGACCTGCCGTAGATCGCGTGTCCTGCGCTCCTCGAGATCGCGCAACGCTCCGAACAGGATTCCGACGACGAAGTACATGACGATCTCGAGGAGGTGGTCGAGCCGCGCGCCGAGCAGACCGCCGAGCGACACATGGGCGTGCAGCGCGAACGGTACGGCGGCTCCCGCCGCCGCGATCGCTCCTCCGCGCTTGCCGAACACGAACGCACCGTAGAGCACCGGCACATAGTAGAGGCGCTGGTAGAGCAGGTGCAACCATGCGCTCGCGCCGACGGTGTTGGTGTACAGATGCAGGATGGTGATCACCGCGAGCATGCCCACGATGATCGCCACGGCGCGGTACGATTGCGCCCGGCCGTGATGATTGCGGGCGATCTCCTCGGCTGATGGCGGGGGCGTTTCCGTCATCGGCGCTTCCGGGCCCACGACGGCTCGATTCCCAGTTCTTCCCTGTACTTCGCGACGGTACGCCGGGCGACCGTAACGCCTTCGGCGCTCAGGATCTCTACGAGCTTCTGGTCCGAGTACGGCCTGGCCGGATCCTCCTTTGCAACGACGTCGCGAAGGCGCTGTTTGACGCTCGTCGACGCCACGTCCGTACCGGTCTTCGTCCGGTATCCGCCTGCGAAGAAATGCTTGAGCTCGAACAGACCGTACGGTGTGGCCATGTACTTCCCGGTCACACCCCGGCTCACGGTCGAGAGATGGACCCCCAGCTCAACCGCGACGTCTTCGAGCCGCAAAGGCCGCAGCGGCCCCTTTCCGTCCTTGAAGAAATCGCGTTGCGCTTCGAGGATGATCTCGGCGATCCGACTGACCGTGTCCTTGCGCCGGTCGACGTTGCGGATGAAACTCTCGGCCGAGCGGATCTTGTCTTTCAGATAGCGCCTCGTGTCATCGTCGGCCGTCGACCCGGCACGCAACATCGCGCGATAGCGGGGCGAGACGTGCAACGAAGGAATCGAGTCGTTGTTCGACATGATCAGCCACTCGTCATCGAAACGCCGAAGCGTGACGTCGGGGACGATGTACCCCGGACTCGGCCCCGGCGAGAACGCGCCTGCGGGGCGAGGGTTGAGCGTCCGCAATACCTCGACGATACGGCGCACCTCGGCTTCGTCGACCTTGAGCGCCCGCGCGACTTTGCGGAAGTGACTGGCGGCGACGGCATCGAGATGATGACGAACCACCGTGTCAAGGAGTGGCTCGTCCAGGCCGAGGAACTCCATCTGCAGACACAGCGCCTCGACAAGGGTGCGGGCCCCCACTCCGGGCGGGTCGAGCTGGTGCACGACCTTCAGTCCCTCCTCGGCGACCGCCGTGCTCACGCCGACAAGCGCCGCGATCTCGGCGCAATCACCGACGAAGAACCCGTCATCGTCGAGCGAGCCGATCACGGCGCTGGCGGCACGGTGGATCTCGTCGGAGATGTCGAGCATGCCGAGTTGCTCGATGAGGTAGTCATCGAACGTCTGAACGCCGCCGACATACTCCTCGGTGTTGTTCCGTTCGACATTCGGATCACGCGGAGCGGTCGTATCGACGGAGTCCAGCTCGTCGTACATCTCGAGCCAGTCATCCCACGCGCGGTCCTCCTCCGAGTCTTCGCGTTCGTCAGCAGACTCGTCGTTCACGGGTTCAAGATCGAGTTCGTCGACCTCTAACACCGGGTTCTCGAGAATCTCCGCCTCGATGAGCTGTTGGAGCTCCGCGACTGGCAGGGCAAGGATGCTCAACCCCTGGTAGACCTGGGGCGAGAGGGTGACCTTCTGCTTGAGATCAGGCCGTTGGACGATATCCACGGCACGCCTCCCGACACCGGCTCGCTTCTCGACGCGCGCGGAAGAACGCGCGCCCCAGCAAACTATATACCACGTTCTGACAGCATCCTGACGAGCACGCTACGGAACCGGAGGCACCTCGATCGTCGGCTCCACCCCCGGTTGACGTTGCACGACCGCAATCGCGGCGATGACGAGCAACCCGCCGAAAAGCTGCGGTGCCGCGAAACCTTCGCCGAACAGCGCGAACGCCGCGACACCGGCCACCACGGGCTCGAGCGTCGAGGTGACGACCGCCTTCGTCGCGTCGATGTAGTGCAGCGCTTTGAGAAAGGCCGCGAACGGCACGATGGTCGCGAACACCGCCATGTAGAGCACCGCTACAAGACCGGACGACGATGAGAACAGCTCCGCGATGCTCGCGAACCCACCGAGGTACACGAGCCAGAACGCCGCAGCGAACACGAGGCCGTACGCAAGGAGCGGCCACGGCGAGAAACGGGGCGCCGCGTACTTGCCCAACAGCGAGTACAGCGCGAAGAACACGGCGGAGGCCAGGCCCCAGGCCAGACCGGCCGGTGAGACCGCCAGCCCGTCACCCCCGATGGCGCCGACCACGAGCGCGCATCCGGTCACCGACAGCGCGACCCCCGCCGGCAGGACCCAGCTCATGCGCTCGCCGAGCACGAGCACGGAGACGATGAGTACGATGATCGGCGCCAGGTACTGAAGCAGGATGGCTGTGGCGACGTCGGTATAGGCGATCGCCTTGAAATACGTCACGTGGACTCCTGCGAGCCCCACGATGCCGAACACCGCGAGAAACCCGATATCGGTCACCCGGACCTTGAGTGCCTGTCGGCGTGTGGCCGCGACATAGACGAGCAGTATGCCCGCGGCGGATACCGCTCGCGCACCCGCCAGCACCACCGCGTCGACCTCGATACCGAGAGGCGGCAGGGGCCACGAGGCCGTGATGGCGTCGAGCGGGCTGAACAGCCACTTGGCTGTAAGACCTCCAGTCGCCCAACAGACGGCGGCCAGCACGGCGAGCGCGTATCCCTTCCAGCGCTGTGCGGCCGGATCAGGCGAGTCCTGCATCGATCTCCTCGGCGGTCTTCGACACCTGATAGTCGTCGAACGGTTCGAGGTGCACGATCACGTCGGCGACCTCCTGGAACGCATGACATACCGCACGTTCGGCGGCTTCGGCGACGGCGTGACCCGCTTCGACGCTCATCGCGGAATCGACCTGCACGTGCAGGTCCACGTAGACCTCGGACGCCCCTCCCCGGGTGCGAACGCGGTGGCACCCGAGGACACCGTCGACCCCGCGGACGACGACGCACACCGCATGAGCCTCGATACGCGCGGTGTCTGACAGCGTCTCCGCCGCCTGTCGGATCACCCCGAGAGCGGTCCGGGCGATCGCGAAGGCCACAAGCAGCGCGATCACCGGGTCGGCCGCCGGGTAACCCATCCTGACCGCGAGCAGCCCGCCGATGACGCCGAGACTCACGAAGACGTCGCTCGCCGTGTGACTCGCGTCCGCTAGCAGGATCTCGCTGCGCAGGCGTTTGCCGACGTGCCGCTCGTAGGTAGTCACGCCGATGTTGATCGCGAGCGTCGTGAGCATCACGGCGAACGAGATCGCATCGACACGAGGCGGTTCAGCACCCGATACCAGCTGTACGACCGCCGTGCTCCCGACCCGCCAGGCCGCCAGTGCGAGCATCGCACCGATCGCGGCCGAGGCGTACGTCTCGTACTTGCCATGCCCATACGGGTGATCCCGATCTGCGGGACGGGACGCCAAGTAGATGCCGAGAAGCCCTATCACGTTGGACGCCCCGTCGAACAGCGAGTGGAAACCGTCGGCCTGCATCGCGAAGCTTCCGATGACGTACCCCCACACGAGCTTGGCGAGTGCGACCGCGATGTTGAGCACGAGAATCGTCCACAGAACACGCCGGATACGCCGCATGCGCGGTGTACCCGCCTCCGTGGCGCCATCGCGGCGGTAACCCATGGGTCAGGCCCCCTGTTGTCGCATATACCCCCAGGGGGTATAATCGGCGCAAAGTGACGTTCAATCATACCCCATGCGCGTACAGGGAGCGAGAGATGCAGCAGGAGTCGAAAGCCGCCGTCAGCGAAGCCGCGGAACGCAAGCGAATCGTCAACCGCCTCAAACGCCTCGAGGGCCAGATCCGCGGTCTCCAGACGATGATCGAATCAGGCAAGGAGTGCGAGGATGTCCTGACGCAGATCATGGCGGCCAAGTCCGCCCTCAATCAGGTGGGACTCCACATCATCGGCCACTCGATGAAGCGCTGCCTGATCGACCAAGAGGACAAGACCCGGGACGAGCTGATCGACGAAGCCATCGCCGTGTTCCTCAAGTACTCGTCGTGTATCAAGTAGGCGGTTCACGTCGATCGCAGAACCTGCCGACTAGATGACGGCTCCGTCCACTATCGCCATGGCCGTGCGGTCGACCTCTTCGGCAATGCCGTCGAGTTCGTGTTCAGGGAAGATCGCCGAGAAGACAGACGGGCGCAGAGCCGCCACCACGACCTCGCCGGCCTCTTCGTACACGTTGATGCGACAAGGCATCAAGAGCGCCAGCACCTCCTCCGCCGTCTCCTCGGCGGGACCGACCTCGAGGATGACAAGCGGGCTTATCGGAAACCCCTTCGCCGCCAGTTTCCCGCAGATGTCGTGGAAGTGGAGCACGATGAAGCCCTGGTTCGCCGCCGAGCGCTCCACGGCTTTCACGGTCTCATGGAACCCTCTGGTGCCAAGGCGCTTGTACGCATAGTTCACTCGATCGCCCTTCGCGTCCGACCGGACGCACCCACATCACCCTCACGTGAACGCGCCACGACCACAGTGAGCACGACCGTCACTCGCCGCGATCCCAGAGCCGAGGTATCCACCCCCGACACCCTGTCGCACGCGGTGCGACCCGCAGCGCGGGCAGACCTTATCCCCCTCTCGCAAGATTCGCATGAGGAACCGGTCGAAGCGCTCCCCGCAATCCTGACACGTCAGATCGTAGGTGGGCAACCGTCTCATCCTCCCGATTCGAGCTCAGCGACCGATGCATCCGTGGCGCGTACCAATCACCCGGCGGCTATCATGGTGCCAATGATACCTATGGGGGTATATGCCGGTCAACAGACTGAGCTAACGATTCCGGACTTCGAGTACATTCTTACGTGAGACAACCGGCAGGCGACAACCGGCAGGCCCCTTGCTCCGACAGACCATCGTTCTCTTGGTGAAGTATCATCGTTCACAACCGGAAACAGGAGTGACGCATCGTGATGCTCGCCTCATGGATCGCGGTGTTCGCAGGGGCGGTGGCCGGTGGGGCGGCCCTCGTCGGTCTTCTCGCGCTCAAGCGCTCCGCGGAGCCGCTCATGGGGCTCCTGAGCCTCACAGGGATCGCCGTATGCGCCTGGGGGATCTCCACGCAGGTCACTCTCACCACGCGCGTCGAGCTGCTGCTCGTCTCGGTGCTGTTCGGGGGAGCATCGTTCGCGGGAGGCTACGGGCTGGGCTCCGCACTGCTACCGCTGCTGAGCAAGCGCACGCCACCCATTCGCATGGCGCCCGCATCCCCCACTCCCGGCACACGCGGCATCGCAGTCATCGTGCTGGCATACATCGAGCCGTCACGGTACGAGCCGACCGCCGTGTCCGAGGAGTTCGAAAGGTTGAGCGAGGCAGGGTTTCACAGGATGACCATCGGCGTCACGCCCTTTCTCTACGCGGCCCAGAAGGCACGTTACCGCGCTGCGGGCGGTTCGAGTCCTTCGATCGCGCAAGCTAAAACGCTCGTCGAACGCGTCGAGTCGCTGGTGGCACCGGACAACCGCTTCGAACGCTTCACTCTCGTGACCTGCACCGATGGCGACACGCTCGACCATGCTGTCGCCGACCTCGCAGGCGACGGTATCGACCGTATCGTCGTAGCGAGCGTGAGCATCGGTGAGTCCTACGCGGTCGACCACGCCAAGGCCCTCGTCGATCTTCTCAGGCCCGCCGCTCATGGGATCAGAATCGTGCACACCGCTCCCCTCTGGGGCTCCGAGAAGCTCGCCATAGCCGTCACAAGCCGGATCCTGGCCGCGAGCGACAGATCGGAAGAGCGTCGTGTAGGGAAAGAGTGTAGTCAACCA
>CAMTXY010000115.1:0-5079 GCA_947085795.1 uncultured Actinomycetes bacterium
TCATGCCACGCGTCCGACGATCACGGCCACCGCTCCCGACACGACCGTCGCGGGGGCCGTGGTCGTCGAGCCGGATCGCCCCGGATCGATAGCGCCGGGCACCATCATCGAATATGCTCACACTGTCACCAACGCGAGCAGTGTCACAGAGACGCTCGCGCTGTCCGCGACTTCCTCGCAGGGGTGGACGGTGGGCATCTTCGCCACGGACGGCACCCCGATCAGCAGCGTCACCCTGGCGGGAGGAACGAGCACGGGGGTTCTGGTCCGCGTGACGGTGCCAGCGGAAACCGCGCTCGGCACGGTCGACACGACCCGTCTGAGGGCCGCGCTCGCCAGCGAGCCGACCGTCTTCTATGAGGCGAGAGACACGACTACCGTCCGGGCGATTCTGACGTTGGAGCCGAACAACACGACCGTGAGCGGTCTGGGTCGCACGGTGACGTTTCAACACACGGTGACGAACAGCTCGGCCGCGACACGTACCATCGCTCTGACCGCCACTAGTTCGCTGGGGTGGAGTACGCAGATACTGGATAGCGACGGTACGACGTCTATCACCTCGGTCACGCTCGGCGCCTACGGAGCAAGCCGCACGATCTACGTTCGGGTGACCGTGCCGGCGAACGTGGCGCCCGGGGTGACCGACGTGACCACGGTGCGAGCCACGCACGCCGCCTCCGGCCAAACCGCGACGGCTACCGACACGACCCATGTCCAGCAGCTTGTGACATACGACAGCGACTCGCTCACCAACCGTACAGACACGTTCGGGCAGGGCAGCACCGTGTGGGCGCTGGGCACCAGCTTGCCACTGACCGCGTCGGTCCGCTTCCGCTGGCTGGATCCCTTTGGTGCGCAGGTCTTCCAGAGTGCGCCGATCGCAGTCGACGGCGATGGTGAAGCGCTCTCAAGCTACCCGCTTGCCGTCGATGCCGAGCCCGGAGTGTGGACCTGCGTCGTGGTCGATGCCGCCAACAACAGCGAGATCACTCGTACGACCTTCACCGTCCAGCTCGTCGTCAGGCTCACGCTCACGCTCCCGGGAACCGCCGTGGACTTCGGGGTCCTGACGCCCGACATGCCCTCGGCCATCGAGTCGATCGAGATCTCGATCGACTCGAACGTTCCCTGCACCCTCACGCGTGTGGTCTCGGGCGCCGTCAGCGAGATGGGGCTCACGGTTCTGAGCGGTCCCGCAACCCGAACGGTGCCCGCAGGGCTCACCATACTGACCGACGAGCTGCAGGCCACCGCTCCCTGGACGACCGACCCGGGCGTGCCGCTGGAGGTCACGCTGAGCTACACGCTGGTGCCTTAAGCCGGACGGGAGCCTTAGTTCCGCAGCGAGCTAAGCGGCGCCGGGAAGCGCCCTCCTCGGCGCATCAGGCGCGCGCCGGCCCACCCGTTGACCGGCATCACCGGGGCGGATCCGAACAGACCGCCGTACTCGACGACGTCGCCGACGTCCTTGCCGATGGCCGGGATGAGGCGGGCCGCGGTGGTCTTGTTGTTGATGACGCCGATGGCGCACGCGTCGGAGATGATCGCCGCGATGGTCTCGACCGGCGTGTCGCCGGGAATCGCGATCATGTCTAGGCCCACGGAGCACACGCTCATCATCGCTTCGAGCTTCTCGAGGGTCAGCGCGCCCTCTGTGGCGGCTGTGATCATGTTCGCATCCTCGGAAACGGGGACGAAGGCGCCGGAAAGGCCGCCGATGCTCGAGGTCCCCATCGCGCCGCCCTTCTTGACCGCGTCGTTGAGCAGCGCGAGCGCGGTCGTGGTGCCCGGGCCTCCGCAGCGCTTCACCCCGATTGCCTCGATGATGGCGGCGACGCTGTCGCCCTTAGCGGGGGTGGGCGCGAGGGAGAGGTCGACGATGCCCATGTCGACCCCGAGCCGGCGCGCGGCTTCGCGAGCGATGAGCTCGCCCGCGCGGGTGATCTTGAACGCGGTCGCCTTGATGGCCTCGGCGACCTCGGTGAGGTCGGCGTCGCCGGGCAGCGACTCGACGATTGCGCGTACCACCCCGGGTCCGCTGATCCCGACGTTGATCACGGCATCCGGCTCCCCGGCGCCGTGGACGGCCCCGGCCATGAAGGGGTTGTCCTCGACCATGTTGGCGAACACTACGAGTTTGCCGCATCCGAACGAGTCGCGGTCCGCAGTCGCGTGCGCCGTCTTTACGATGATCTCGGCCATGCGCAGCACCGCGTCCATGTTGATGCCTGCATGCGTCGAGGCGACGTTGACCGACGAGCACACCCGCTCGGTCGTCGAGAGCGCTTCAGGGATCGAGTCGATGAGGCGCCGGTCGCCCTCGCCGGTCCCCTTGTGGACGAGTGCGGAGAACCCGCCGATGAAGTCGACGCCGACGTCGTGCGCCGCGCGGTCGAGCGCGCGCGCCACCGGCGTGAGGTCGGCGGTGTCGCACGCCGCTGCGAGCCGGGCGATCGGCGTGACGGCGATACGGCGGTTGACGATGGGGATGCCGTACTCGCGGGAGATCTTCTCGGCGATCGGCACGAGTCGCTCGGCGCGGTCGCACACGAGGTCGTAGATCTTGGTCGCGAGGCGTTCCACGTCGGCATCCGCGCACGAGTCCAGCGACAGGCCGAGCGTGACGGTGCGGATGTCGAGATTCTGTTGCGTGACCATGAGAAGGGTCTCGACGACCTCTTCGGGTGTGATGCGCATGTGTTCTCCTCGGCGGTTCAGATGCGGTGCATGAAGCGGAAGACGTCCTCGCGCTGCAGTGTGACCTGCATGCCGATGCGCTCGCCGACCTCGGCGAGGCGGGTCTGCAGGACGTCGAAGGGCGTGAGCTCCTCGTCGACGGTCACGAGCATCGTCATCGAGAAGATGCCGCTGATGATCGTCTGGCGGATGTCCTCGATGTTGGCCCCGGATTCCGCGAGCACGCTGGAGATGGCGGCGACGATACCGACGCGGTCTTCGCCGAGGACCGACAGGATGGTCTTGGTGTGCATGGGCGGCCTCCTTCTGGGACCCGCACCGTGCGGGCTATACTCTCTTATACCGCGAGCGGGCTGTGCGCGTCAGGCGGCCCGAAGGAATTCACGTCGAAAGGTCCGGCTCCGTGACGATCCCGATCACACCGGTGCGCGTCGGAGACGTCGTGCGCCTCAAGAAACCGCATCCGTGCGGCGCCAACGAGTGGGAGGTCACTCGCATCGGCGCGGACATCAAGTTGCGATGCCGCGGGTGCGACCGTTCCGTGATGCTGGAGCGTTACGAGCTCGACCGGAGGTTCCGCGGGTTCCTCGGCGGGTAAGCGCGCGCGGTGCCTAGGAGCCGCCGCCGATGCCGTCGAGCCTGCCCGGCACGGTCACACGGTTGAGCTGGATGTGCACGTGGTCGCCGCCGTCGGTCGTGTAGCCTGCGAGCTGGTGGTCGATGTGGTCGGACATCCGCCGTACGGTCGCGACCCTGGTAAGCCCGCCGAACACCTGATCGCCCGCTTTCACGGCCGGCTCGTCGACGTGGATGAGCACCACGTCGATCTCCGGCCACCCCGACGGCTGGATGTGGATCTCGTAATCGTCGTACTTGTCGTATAGGCGGTAGGGGCGGACCTCGATCACCGTGCCGGTGACCGGAGCGAGCACAGGCGTGCCCGGCGGCACACCGATGTCGACGGCGGTGTCGGGCTTCCCTTTGCGGTTCGAGCGCCACATCCGCAGGACCTCGCCTTCGAGCACGGGCGGCCCGGCGCCGGTGGCGTTCACGGTCACCAGCCGTACGCCCGGGTTCTTCCTTGCGGCGTTCATGTCGGCGTCGGGCAGCAGTGACTCCATCGGCTGGGCCACATCGCCCGAGGCCTGATGGAACGCGATCGCGCCCAGGGCGTCGGGATCGACCGGCAGGTATAGATGCAGGCTCCGGTAGCGGGCGAAGAACGGGGTCGGGTCACCCTGCTCCTCGGTGACCGCGACGACGCGGGCGGCTGCAGCGGAGCGCTCGACCGAAGTCGCAGTTTCGGCGTCCGCGCGTTCGCTGGCCGCCACGCGCCATCCGATCGCGAATACCGCGAGGACGACGATGGCGACAGCGGCGAGTCGCAGTCGGGCGGCCCGGTATCTGGCACGCCGCGCCTCGCGCCGCCGAGCATCGCGGGCGGACGCTCGTATGTGGATGTCGGGCTCTCGCATGGACCGTATACCCTCGGACGAAGGATTGTCTCGGCTTATAGCGAACACTACACCGAGCAGCGCTGTAGCGTCGGCTACGCTTGTGTTATTTGCGGCACGCGCTCTCGGGGACAAGGGATTGTATAGCATGGAGAAGCTCGAAACGATACTACACGCCGAAGAGGCGTCCCGTCGAGCGGTCAGCAACGCTCGTGCCCACGCGCGTGACCTGCTGAAAGAAGCCCGAACCGAAGTGGAACTCATCGCCGTGGAGGCGGATCGCGACGCGGTCGAACAGGCTGCGGAGATACGCTCCCGGATGCTACGTGACGCCGAGATCACGATAAGCGCGATCGAGCGCGAGGCCGAAGCCGAGCTCGACCGGGTCGTCCAGCAGGCCGAGTCCCGGTTCGACGGCGCGATCGACGCCGTCGCGGACGCGTTGGCGCGGTGATCCGCGGTGGCCGTCGCGCGCATGCTCCAGGTCACCGTCATCGGTCATGCCGCGCACGCCGATGAGGTCGTAGGTCGCCTGCAGGACGCCCAAGCCGTCGAGATCGAGCGTATCGAGATCGAGCGCGGCGGCGTCACGCGCCCACCCGCCGAGGAGGAGCGCCGCTACGCGCTCGACGAGCAGATCGCTCGCGCGCAGTTCGTCCGCGATTTCCTTGCCCGATACCACACCGCCGACGTCGCGTTCGGCGCGTTCATCTCCGAGAAAATCCACATCGGTGAAGCCGAGTTCGCACAGCTATCGACCGACGAGGAGTTCACCGCGCTGTACAGTGAGTGCGAGACTATCGCCGCCCGGCTCGCGGAGATCGAGCGCGAGCGAACGCACCTGCGGGTGCTCGTGCACGAACTGGCACCCTGGAGCGACCTGCGTTTGCAGATCGCGCAGTGGACGGGCACCGACCACGTCACA
>CAMTXY010000116.1:0-2313 GCA_947085795.1 uncultured Actinomycetes bacterium
ATGCGTGAGGTACGCGTTGATCTCCGCCTCGCCCGTCTCGGCAGGGTGCCGCAGCCCATGGAAGCAACGCGGGATCCTTCCGAGTCGTATGCATCACTGGTTTCATCCTATACAGTATGAGACGGCGGTCCGTTCGCAACGAGAGGAGCCGGTATGGGTTCGAGCGTACGGCGCACCCGCGTGGTCATCATGGGCGCCGCCGGCAGGGACTTCCATGTCTTCCTGACCTGCTATCGCGACGACCCGGACACCGAGATCGTGGCGTTCACCGCCACGCAGATCCCAGGAATCGACGGTAGGATCTTTCCCGCCGACCTGTCCGGTCCGCTGTACCCCGGCGGCATCCCGATCGTTCCGGAGAGCCGTCTGCCCGATCTCGTGCGCTCCGAGGACGTGGACCGCATCGTATTCGCCTACAGCGACGTATCGCACGTAGAGGTCATGCACCGTGCGTCGCTCGCCCTGGCTCTTGGCGCTGACTTCGAGCTTCTCGGCCCGGCGAGGACCATGCTGCGGGCGAAGGTACCAGTGATCTCGGTGTGCGCCGTGAGGACCGGCGTGGGCAAGTCCGGCATCTCCCGCCGGATCTGGGAACTGCTACGGGACCGGGGAATCACCGCAGTCGATATCCGGCACCCCATGCCCTACCGCGACCTGTCGCGCATGGCCGTGGAGCGATACGCCGCCATCGAGGATCTCGACCGCTACGGCTGCACGATCGAAGAGCGCGAGGAATACGAGCACCTCATCGCGGAGGGCGTCGTAGTGTACGCGGGCGTCGACTACCACGCGATCCTACGCACCGCCGAACAGGAAGCCGATGCGATCATCTGGGACGGCGGCAACAACGACATGCCGTTCGTGCGGCCCGATCTGGCCATCGTCGCCCTCGATCCGCACCGCCCCGGCCACGAGCGGCTCTACCACCCCGGAGAGGCGAACTTCCTCTCGGCAGACGTCCTGGTCGTCAACAAGGTCGACAGCGCTGATCCCGCCGATGTCGCAGCGGTGCTCGAATCGGCCGCGACGCACAACCCCGACGCGACGGTCGTGTTGACCGCATCCCGTATCAGCGTATCCGACGCGTCACTTCTCTCCGGAGCGAGGGTGCTGGCTGTCGAGGACGGTCCGACCGTGACCCACGGCGGCATGGCGTTCGGAGCGGCCGCGCTCGCGGCTCGTGCTGCCGACGCCGCCGAACTGGTCAACCCCGCACCGTACGCGGTGGGCACCCTCGAGAAGACGTTCTCGGACTACCCGCACCTCGACAGCGTCCTTCCGGCCGTGGGGTACTCTGCGGCTCAACTCGGCGACCTCGAGGCGACGATCGCCGCCACACCGGCCGACGTCGTGGCTATCGGAACCCCGATCGACCTGGCCCGACTCATCTCCATCGACAAGCCGGTGGTACGGGTGACCTACGGGATCGAAGACGCGGGAAGCCCGACGCTCGCCGACGTGGTCGACACGTTCGCGCGCGAGAACGGCCTGGCGGACTCGAAGGAGGTACCGGGCGATGGGCCTGGGTGAAGTAGCGATCGACAGAATCGTCATCGCCCTCGGCGGCAACGCGCTCATCCGGCCGGGAGAGTCGGGCACGATCGAACAACAGATCGCACATGCCGACGAGGCGATGCGCGACATCGCCACGCTCGCGCGGTTTGGAGCGACGATGGTCCTGACCCACGGCAACGGCCCGATCGTCGGCAACATCGTCCTGAGGGGCGAAGCGGCACGAGACCTCGTCCCGCCGATGCCGCTGTACATCGCCGACGCGGACTCCGAAGGCGGCATCGGCCACATGCTCATGCAAGCGCTCCATAACGCACTCGTCGCGAGCGGAACCCGCCGTCGCATCGCCACGCTCGTGACACAGACCGTGGTCGACCGTGACGACCCGGCCTTCGCCCGGCCGACCAAGCCGATCGGCCCCTATCTGACCGGCGAGCAGGCCCGCGCCCGGCGCTCAGAAGACGGCTGGACCCTGACGCACGTGCCCGATCGCGGATGGCGACGTGTCGTGCCGTCTCCCCTACCGCGCGCGATCGTCGAGAGCGACACTGTGGTCGGCCTCGCCGAGGACGGCTGCATCGTCATCGCTGCGGGAGGTGGCGGCGTGCCCGTCGCCGAGCTCCCCGATGGCGCGCGCGTCGGGGTCGACGCGGTAGTCGACAAGGACTGGGCGGGCGCGCTGTTAGCCATCGCCCTGCGCGCCGATGTGTTCGCGATACTCATGGAGGCCGACGCGCTCTACGACAGGTTCGGCACGCCGTCGCAGCAGCGTGTCGAGCGTCTCACCCCGGCGGAAGCGGC
>CAMTXY010000117.1:0-3438 GCA_947085795.1 uncultured Actinomycetes bacterium
ACGTGTGCTCTTCCGATCTGGGGTGCGGGTATCCGAACCCGCTGTAGACCTCCCGCTCGCTCTTGCGCTCATCTCGGCGCGGCAAGACCGAGCGTTGCCATGCGACCTGGCCGCATTCGGTGAGATCGGTCTGACCGGAAAGGTGCGTCCGGTCTCGCACAGAGAGTCGCGATTCAAAGAAGCGATGAGCCAGGGACTGTCGACCATCGTGGCCATGCCCCCCGCTTCTGTGCTTGCACCCGCAGGGATGACGCTTGCTATCGCCGGGACCGTCAGGGAGCTGCCGGCGCTCCTCGACTGATCGGTGTCCGTGCTCGGGAGGCGGACGTCGTGAGGACACTCTGAGCGTGGCGCTGGTGTGATGCCGCGCCTTTTGGCAGAATCAGACTATGAGCCCGACACGTCACGAGCCATCGGGAGGCGCGGTGGAACAGCGGTCCGAGTACGAGACTTTCCGCCCAGAGCTCGAAAAGGTCGCGCCCGGCACGCTGCTGCGCGAGGGAATCGACCACATCCTCTCGGCTCGGACCGGGGCGCTCGTGGTCATAGGCGACGCCGAGGGGGTCGAGGCGCTGTGCAACGGCGGCTTCGAGATCGACACCTCGTTCACGCCGCAGCGCTTGTTCGAGCTGGCCAAGATGGATGGCGCGATCGTCCTCGACGCCGAGGTGAGCCGTATCCGCCGGGCCAACGTCCATCTCGTGCCCGACCCCGAGCTACCGACGACCGAGACGGGCATGCGGCACCGCACCGCCGAACGCGTGAGCCGGCAGACGAACGCGCTGGTCGTTTCGATCTCCCAGCGCCGGGACGTGGTCAGCCTCTATCTCGGGGGCCGCCGCATCATCCTCGACGACATCGAGGTCGTCCTGGCGAAAGCCAATCAGGCGCTCCAGACGCTCCAGCGCTACCGCGCCAGGCTCGACGAGGTTCTCGATCGTCTCACCGTCCTCGAGTTCGACGATATCGTCACGCTGGCCGACGTCGCCGAAGCGATCGGCAGGTTCGAGATGGTGCGTCGCATCGCACGCGAGGTCTCGCGCTACATCTCCGAGCTCGGCACGGAGGGCCGTTTGGTTCGCATGCAGTCCGAGGAGCTCACCGCCAGCGTCGATGAGGACTACACCCTCGTCATCCGTGACTATGCGTCCGATCCGGGACCGCGCAGGGCGGTTTCCATCCGCAACGCGCTCGGTAAGATGCCGCCGGACCAGCTCGTGGAGCCGGTGTCGATCGCAAACGCGCTCTCGCTCCCGTCCGACGTCAAGTCCGCCGAGGATCACGTCCGCCCGCGCGGGTTCCGCGTGTTGCGCCGTGTCCCGCTGCTGCCCGCGTCGGTCATCGGCCGGCTCGTCGAGCGATTCGGTTCGATCGCCGAGCTTACACGAGCCACCGAGTCCGAACTCGATGATGTCGACGGAGTCGGTTCACGGCGTGCGCATGCCATCAGCGAGGCGCTGGCCCGCATGAGGGACCGCCTGACGAGCTGAGATGATATCATCGCGCGTACCGGGGGCGACCCCGGGTCCGTTTCTGTGGAGGAGGGAGGTGGGGGCGCAGCGGTAGCGTGCCGCACGAAGCGTCCGCTCATATGATCGTCCATGTCACACGCTTCCTGTTCGTTGCGTTCGGCGCGCTGAGTGGCTTCGCGACCACGCGATTGCTCGATTGGACCGAGGAAACCGGGTTTTCGGAGTATGCCGTCATCATCATCTTCGTCATCCTCGGCTGGTCGATCGGGTACGTCGTAGGCGGTATCGTGGGCCGTGAGTTCGCCCGGATCTTCGCCCGTGTCGAGACCCGCTTGAGCGAGTTCGCCGCGACGGATTTCATTCTCGCCGCCGCAGGTCTGCTCGTCGGCCTGATCGCGGCCGCGATCGTATCGTGGCCTCTGCGTCTGATCGACCCTCCTTGGATGGCCGCTCTGGTCACCGGTGGGCTGTTCCTCCTGTTCGGTTACATCATGGCGAGGATCGCCCTGCTCAAGCGCTACGAGGTCGCGACGGCGTTCCCCCGGCTCGCGGGGGCCGTGGTACCGGGAGCCGACGATGCGGGAACGCTGCTCCTCGACACGTCGGCCGTCATCGACGGGCGCTTCGTGGAGCTGCAGGCGCTCGGCTACCTGAGGCGTGTTCTCCGTGTGCCGCGCTTCGTGCTCGCGGAGTTGCAGACGCTTGCCGATTCAGCCGATGACATCAAGCGGGCCCGTGGACGCCGCGGTCTCGACCTGCTCGCGCGTCTTCACGACTCGGGGGGTCGTCTGGAGGTGTTCGAGGCCGACATCCCAGATGTCCCTGACACCGACGGCAAACTCATGGAGCTGGCCTCCGAGACGGGTGCCGCGATCATGACGGTCGATTTCAACCTCACCAAGGTCGCACGGGTGCGTGGCATCGAGGTCCTCAACATCAACGAGGCCGCGAGCGCTCTGCGCCCCGCGTATCTGCCTGGGGAGGTCCTGCGAATCCGCATCGTGCGGGTCGGCAAGGAGCCCGATCAGGGCGTCGGTTACCTTGAAGACGGGACGATGGTGGTCATCCACGACGCCGCCGAACACATAGGGCACGAGGTCGACTCGGAGGTGACCTCGGTGTTGCAGACCTCAGGGGGGCGCATGATCTTCGCCCGCCTCGTCGCGGCAGTGCCGGAGTTCTCCGAAGGTGGTCACGTTGAATCCTGAGAGAACCGGCCGGCCGGCCGTCGCCATCATCGTGGCGGGTGGGACCGCAGAGCGTTTCGGCTCTTCGAGCGGCAAGCAGCTCGCGATGGTGGCCGGCCTGCCGCTCCTCGGCCATACGCTTCGCGCGTTCGACGCTGCGAGCAGTGTCGGTCTCATCGTGGTCGTCTGCCCTCCTGACCGCGTCGACGAGTTCGAGCGTACCGCCGTAGAGGCGGCCGTGCTCGCCACCGGCCATGCGGTCGTCGCCGGTGGCCTGACGCGACAGGAATCGGTCCGCAACGGGCTGTCGGCCATCCCGGGACACCGGCCTGAGAGCGTGATCGTCGTGCACGATGGAGCGCGCCCGCTCGTGACATCGGAGCTGATCGACGGCGCCGTGGCGACGCTTCTCGCCGAAGAGGACCTCTGCGGCCTCGTGGTCGGGCATCCCGCGTATGACACCATCAAGACGGTGGTCGACCGAAGGATCGTCGCCACGCCCGACAGGGAGGGGTTCTGGATCGCGCAGACGCCCCAGCTGTTCCGCCGCCGACCCTTCGAGGCGGCGCATGCGGCGGCCGAACGCAGGGGTTTCCTCGGCACGGACGATGCTGCGGTGATGGAGGCCGACGGCGGTCTGGTGTGGACGTATCCGGGACCGCGCGAGAACCTGAAGGTGACGGTCGCCGAAGACCTGGCTATCGTAGAAGCGGTCCTGTCCCTGAAGAGAGAGCGCGAGATGACGGGTTCGTTGCGTATCGGTATCGGTTACGACGTCC
>CAMTXY010000118.1:0-1259 GCA_947085795.1 uncultured Actinomycetes bacterium
AGCTCCATCGCGCGCAGGTTCACCGCACCGCACTCAAGCGCGAGGCCGACCCAGGCTCCGAGGTCGAGCGCTGGATCCGACAGCGCCGCGAGCGTCTTGAGCAGGTATTCGTAGACCGTCGCATCCTCATGGCCGAGGATGCGGGCGTGATGCGCGTAGGCCGCCACGCCCTTCATGCCGTAGAGCGTGGTCTGCTGGAGCGCCTGCACGTCGTCGTCGCGGCTCGTGTCCCACGGACTGCCGAGTTCGATACCCTGGGCGACCTTACCCTCGATCGAGGTGGCCGGGGTGAGCGTCGCGAACGGACCGCTGATCTCCGCGCAGCTCTCGCACGCGAGGTCCTCGCGCAAGCGGACGGCCTCGTCGATCTTGTCGGCCAGCGATGCCGGATCGAAGTCCACGTTCGTGAGCGTCGCGAACAGTGAGTCGGCGACGAACCTGCCGGCCTCGGCCGTGTCCACGCCGCGGGGACCTGCGGCGATGGCCGCATCGGACAGACCCCGCAGCACATTGACGAGCAGATCCTGCAAGGCGGCGACGTCCTCTTTCTTGCCACACACACCGACGGTTGTACACGCGACACCTTTGGCTGCCTGTTCACACTGGTTGCAGAACATTCTGGTTCCCTTCGTCCGAGTTCCCGGCCGTATGCGCCGAGGATTGTCCGAGCGCCGGACTCTCTGCGGTTCGGCGCCCCGGTCTTCTACCCATGGATGAGCGCCGGCAGGCACCTCGTGCACACCCAGGTCGAATCACCTTGCGTGCGCACCGGCACCAACGGACGGTCATCCTCGGAGATACCGCACTTGAAGCAGTGCTGCGCGATGTAGTTCGCCTTCTTCTCGGCGATGATCACCTCGGCGGCATGGTGATCGAACGGCACTGTCTCGCGCATCTGAAGCGTGAGTGCCCCGGTCGGACATACGCCGAGGCAGAAGCCCGCGCCGTCGCAGAGCTCCTCGCGGACGACCTTCGCCTTGCCGTCGACCATGACGATCGCGCCCTCGGCGCACGGGCTCACACACAGCCCGCATCCCGTGCACAGGTCCTCGTCGATCCGCACGATCTGTCGTGTGATGGTGGTGTTCATGACTCTCTCCTTCCGGTTTCGGTTCCCGGCGCCGTAGCGCGCCTGAACCTCCGTTCCTCGACCGCGTGCTTGATCGAGTCGAGCGCGTGCCCGTGCACGACCTCCGAATCCCTCATTCGCCGCTCGAATCGCCCGTCCACTCCTGTCACCTTCCTCCCGCGTGTCCGCC
>CAMTXY010000119.1:0-4883 GCA_947085795.1 uncultured Actinomycetes bacterium
CCATGTCGATCATGCCGATGCCGTGCTCTTCTGCCGCCGCCATGTGCTCGGGCACATCGCGTCGCGCAAGCAGGCCGCCGTGCACGCGCGGATGAAGCGTCTTCACTCGGCCGTCCATCATCTCGGGGAAGCCGGTGAGGTCGTCGATAGGTCGAACGTCGATGTCGGCTTCGGATAGCACCGCGGCGGTGCCCCCCGTCGAGACGATCTCGACGCCGAACTCATCGACAAGCACGCGGCAGAACTCCACAACACCGGTCTTGTCCGTGACGGACACGAGCGCACGCTTGACGGTGACCTGGTCCATTGGCTGACTCTCTCTCCCTGACCCGGAATGCCCCTGGCGGATGAACGGCACCGGGCCGCGTTCTGCGGCCCGGTGCTGCGAAACGTATCTCGATTGTAGCGAGTCTTACGGCCGACGCCAGAACCCGGCCTACTTCTCGATCTGTTTCCACTCGCCGGACACGACGCGGTACGCCGAGACGGCTTGATTGGTCGTGTCGCCGTTCTCGTCGAACTCGGTCACGCCCGTGACGCCGTCGAACGAGCCGCTGCGGACCGCCTCTACTATCGCCGCACGGTCGGTGCCGGCGTCGAGGACGGCGCGCACGAAAATCCACGCCTGGTCGTACGCGTAGCTGTCATACGCCTCGGGCACCTGGCCATACTCCGCCTCATAGGCGGCTTTGAAGTCCTTGCCGCGCGGCTGCTGCTCGAGCGGCAGGCCAAGGCTCGTGGCGACATCGCCCTCGGCGTTGGCCACACCCGCGACGTTGATGTACTCCTGCGAGAAGATGAGGTCACCGCCGATGAGCGGGACAGCCAGGCCGCCCTCGGTCATCTGCTTGGAAAGCAGGCCGCCCTCGGTGTGTGCGCCAGCGTAGTAGACCGCAGCCGGCCCGAGGCCTCTGATCTTGGTCACGAGCGAGGAGAAGTCCACCGCCTTGGGCTGGACCTGTTCGCGCGCGAGCACGACACCGCCCTTGGCCTCGTACGCCGCGACGAACTCGTCGGCGAGGCCCTGGCCGTACTGGGTCGCGTCATCGATCACGGCGACCTTCCCGAAACCGAAGTCGTCCAACACCATACCCGCTGCGTACGTGCCCTGCGCGTCATCCTTGGCCACGATGCGGTTGACGATACGGAGATCTTTGGCCGTGAGCTCGGGGTTGGAGGACACGGAAATCATCGCGATGCCCGCGCCATCGTAGACCGACGCGGCCGGGATCGAACACCCCGAGTTGAAGTGACCGATAACGCCGACGACGTCCACGTCACCGGCGAGAATGTTGGCCACGTTAACGGCCTGCTTGGGGTCGCCCTGGTCATCCTCGGCGCGCAGCACGAACTCGTAGCCTGCATCGCGTACCTCACGCGATGCGTTCGCCTCTTTGAGCGCGAGCTCGACCGCGCGCTTCATGCCCTGGCCGTACACGGCGTTGTCGCCGGTGAGGGGTGCCGCGAAACCGATCTTGACCTGCGCGCGAGCGGTCTCGGCGGGATCGGTGTCTTCTTTGGAACCCTCGGGTCCGCATCCCGGCAGCACGAGGAGTGCGACGAGTGCGGCAGCTATCAGCAACCGCATGTAGGTGCGTGTCTGATGAGCCATGCGTCAATCCTTTCGTCTCTCGGATCACCAGGAGAGGCGAGGCCGTGTCCGTGCGAATGTTTAAATGGTACCAGCAGGTGAAACACTCGTACAACCGCGCGTGCGGGGCGTGCGGGGCGTGCGGGGCGTGCGGGGGTGCGGACTACCCGCCATGCGGCATAGGCAGGATGCGCGTCTTCCGGCCTTCGATTATGACGCGCCCGCTGGCGAGCCACTGCAGGGCCGTCGGGTAAAGGCGGTGCTCGACCTCGTGGATCCGCGCTTCGAGGGAGGCGAACGTGTCCTCGGGCAGAATCTCGATCGCCTCCTGAGCGATAATCGGTCCGTCATCGAACTTCTCGTTGGCGAAGTGCACCGTGACACCGGTGACCTTCACGCCGTACTCGAACGCGTCTTTGATACCCGAAGGCCCCGGGAACGCGGGCAACAGCGCCGGGTGGATGTTGACCACACGGTCGGAAAACGCGTCGAGAACCTCGGCGCCGAGCAAGCGCATGTATCCCGCCATGACCACGAGATCTACCTCGTGGTCGACGAGCACGTCGCGAATCCCGGTGTTGTACGCCGAGAACGTCGAGTGCGCCGTCCGATCGATCCACACCGCCGGAATGTCGGCTTTGCGCGCCCGCTCGAGTCCGTACGCCTCCTCATGGTTACTGATGACCACGGCGACATCGGCGTCGAGCAGCCCGGAGGTCGATGCGTCGATGATCGCCTGCAGGTTCGTGCCGGAGCCGGAGATGAGCGCTCCGAGCCGCATCCGTTTCTTCTCGTCACTCATAGACGACCCTCCCTGTCCCCTCGACGATCTCGCCGATCTCGAACACCGGCTCACCGGCTGGGCGCAGCTGTGCGGCCACGCCAGCGGCGCGGGCGGCATCGACGATGATCGCAAGCCCGATGCCCATGTTGAACGTGCGGTACATCTCCTCGGTCGACAGCGCGGCTTCTTCGGCAAGAACCTCGAAGATGCGCGGCACCCTCCACGCGCAGAGCGCCACGCGGGCATCGCAGGTGACGGGCAACGCGCGGGCGAGGTTCTCGGTGATGCCGCCGCCGGTGATGTGTGCCATCGCCCGCACCGCACCGGCGGGCGTAGAGGCGAGCATGTCGAGCACGGAACGCACGTAGATGCGCGTCGGCTCGAGGAGGACCTCGCCGAGCGTGCTGCCGCCGAAGTCGACGCGGGGCAGGACGAGAGACTCCTCACGCCCGTCGACGAGCACGCGCCGGACGAGCGAGAAACCGTTCGAGTGCACGCCGCTCGACGCCAGACCGAGGATCGCGTCGCCGGGCCGAACCGACGCCCGGTCGAGCATCTTGTCCCGGTCGACGACGCCCACACAGAAGCCCGACAGGTCGTAGTCGTCATCGGACATGACGCCGGGGTGCTCGGCCATCTCCCCGCCGATGAGAGCGCAGCCAGCGAGCCGGCATCCCTCGGCGATTCCGGAGACGATCGCTTCGACGCGCTCAGGCACGAGGCGGCCGACCGCGACGTAATCGAGGAAGAACAGCGGCTCGGCACCGGTCACGAGGATGTCGTTGACGCACATCGCCACGAGGTCGATGCCGACAGTGTCGTGCCGGTCGAGCGTCTGGGCGAGTCTGATCTTGGTCCCGACGCCGTCAGTGCCGCTCACGAGCACCGGGTCTTCCATATCGCGCAGCGCCGCTGCCGAGAACAGCCCCCCGAACCCGCCGATGTCGCCGATGACCTCCGGACGATACGTCGAGCGTACGGCAGCCCGTATCGCGTCGACGGCACGCGCGCCCGCGCAGGTGTCGACACCCGCGTCGCGGTAGGTGACCGGCTGTTTGTCCCGCTCTTCGCTCATGTGCTCCCCTGTTCTGGAACGCCGGGCTGTCGCGTGCATTCTACCGCAGCGTCGCTTGCAAGCCCCGCGAGCACGGCCGACGGTACACGCAACCCAGGACGGGACCGGCGCATGAAGGCCGGATCCCGTCCTGGGTTTCCGTGCGAAACGCTGTTGCGGGTCAGTAACCCATGATAGACACGATCTCGCTCGTCACATCTCGACTAACAGCCGAGAATCCACCGGTGACCTGGACACAACCGACATAGTCACTCCACGTCGCGAACGCCTCGAACGTCGATTCCGGCAGGTAGGCGGGTTCGGTGAGCAGCATGACGCCTCCGGCCCTACCGACCGCTGGTCCGCCTGACAGGCCATCGGGGAAGTCGCGCCCAGAGACCACGCCGACCGCCTCGAACGAAGACCATCCCGCATCGAAGGCCGCCCAGCTGGCCAGTTCCGCCGCGGTCTCATACCGGTTCTGACCCCATATCCTGGTCGTGGGCAAGAAAGTGTCCTCGGCGACATCTGCGGAAACCGCGGCTCGACCGCCGACGATGAGGACTTCGGTGATTCCGTAGTCCATCAGGAACTCTGCTGTGGGATCGGGCAGCTCCCGAGGCTTGGTGAACAGGATCGGTATCTTCTGGCGATACGCGATCGGCGCAGCAGACATGGCATCGGCAAAGGAGGCGCCGTTGACCAGAAACGCCATCGGAGTCATCTCGTCACCCTGCAGATCGACCACCTCGGCGGCGATACGCGCCGAGGTCTCCCAGCGATCATCACCCGAGACGCGTTCGACGGTGAGCCCGAGGATGCGCAGCATGCCTGCGACCTGAGTTGAAACGGCCGCGGTACCGCCGATGATGACCGCATTCTTCGCGCCCAACCGCCTGATCTCCGCGATCACCTGGGGAGACAGCGATCCGGGACGAGTCAGGAGAATCGGCGCCTCGTAGTGCCCTGCGAGAGCGGAAGCGCCAAGAGCATCGGCGAAGTTCACCCCGGTCGCGATGATCACCGTCTTCGACGTCTTCCAGTACCGCTGGGACACGGCGGCCGAGGTGACGTACCGGTCGGGTCCAGACGACCGCACGATAAGCCCTCCCGGAACGCCGGAAACGATCTCCGAAGGCCCGCTCTCCAGGTCCACCGCATCGATCGCGGTGACGCGGAAGTAGTACTTCTGTCCCCGGATCAACCCACCGACGAGCCACTCGGTTTCCGGTATCGGGAACGGCGTGGCCAGCTCCCACGGTCCGTTGGGTTCCGTGGAGGTCCAAATGTTGTAACCCACGATGTCGGTCTCCCAGGGCTCCTCGACCGGCGGTTCATCCCACGAGATCTTCACCTTGGCACCGACCACCCTCGCTTCGACGCCTGTCGGCGCCTGCGGCGGGTCAAGGTTGACGTAGATGTCGTCCCACAGTTCGAGCACGTTGAGATCGGAA
>CAMTXY010000120.1:0-1714 GCA_947085795.1 uncultured Actinomycetes bacterium
TGATGTCGCCGCGCGGGGACTCGGCGAGCAGCACCTCGAGCGCCTCTTCGACCGCAGCGGGAAGCTCGGGGTCGATGGTGACGAGATACGCCGCCGCGCGGGGGTCGTGCTCAGCCTGCGCCATGAGATCGATGGCCACGAACAAGGGCACGGCGGTCTCGTCGGCGAGCACGAGTACTTCGGAAGGACCGGCGAGCATGTCGATGCCGCACTCCCCCATCACGAGCTTCTTGGCCGCGGTCACATACGCGTTACCGGGTCCCACGACCTTGTCGACCCGCTCGATCGAATCGGTGCCGTACGCCAGCGCGGCGATCGCCTGTGCGCCTCCGATCTTGTAGATCTCGTCGACGCCGGCCTCGGCTGCGGCCGCGAGGGTATACGGGTTGACGGTCCCGTCGGCGTCGGGCGGCACGACCATGACGATCTCGTCGACGCCGGCGACGTAGGCGGGAATCGCGGTCATGAGCACGCTCGACGGGTAGCACGCACGTCCCCCGGGCACGTAGATGCCGACGCGCCGCAGCGGCGTGACCTTCTGGCCGAGGAAGATCCCGCCTTCCTCGGTCGTGAACCACGACTGTGTGACCTGCCTGCGATGGAAATCCTCGATCGCCGCTGCGGCGGTGGAGATCGCTTCGAGGAACTCGTCGTCGACATGCGCGATCGCCATCTCCACCTCGTCGGACGTCACGAGGAACTCCTCAAGGTCCACCTTGTCGAAGCGCGACGTGTACTCGCGCACCGCATCGTCGCCGCGCTCGCGCACCGCATCGACGATGCGCGCCGCGACCGCGATGATCTCGGCGTCGATGCCTCCGGAGCGCGCCAGTTCGCGCTCGGTGAGCCGCTGCCCTCGTTCCAGTTCGATGCGTCGCATCATGCCGGTCATGACCCCTCTCTTCGGCGAATCGCCTCTGCAGGCGACTCGCTCATTGTACCGGCCCGTCGGCCAGGCGGCGCGCGACGTCCATGACGCGCGGCGAGCGCATGCGCAGGCTCACCGGATTGGCGATGAACCGTGCCGAGGAACCCATGACCTCGTCGACGATCCTCAGGTGGTTCTCTCGCAACGTGGTTCCGGTCTGCGTGATGTCGACGATCTGATCCGCTATACCGATGAGCGGCGCGATCTCGATGTTGCCGTTGAGTTTGACGATTTCGACCTGCAGCCCACGCCCCGCGAAGTAGCGCTCCGCGATGCGGGGGTACTTCGTCGCGACGCGGATGACTCCGAGATGCGCGTATTGCTCTTCGATGCTCGCGTGCGCGTTCTCGGGCTCGGCCACGACGAACCGGCACGCGCCGAAGCCCAGATCGACCATCTCGACGACGTCGAGCTCGAGTTCGACGAGCACGTCCTTGCCCGCGATACCGACGTCGGCGGCGCCGCTGGCGACGTATATCGGGATGTCGCTCGGCTTGCCGATGATGAACTCGAAGTTCGGCGTGTCGATGACCAGCTGGCGCCCCGCGTCGGAAAGCTCGCCGGTGTCGATGCCGATCCGCTCGAGCGCACGGATACTGTCGGCGAGCAACACGCCCTTGGGTATGGCGAACCGCAGACGCTCGTCGGACACCGCCGACGCCCGGATGGAACCGTTTCTCGCGATCACCTCATCCCACCTCCCCGCGCCCACAACAGCGTCGGCGGCGCCGGCAGCGGGTCGGGAAGCGGCAGCGCCGACAGATCGGAAGAGCGTCGTGTAGGGAA
>CAMTXY010000121.1:0-1209 GCA_947085795.1 uncultured Actinomycetes bacterium
AGCCGGATGTGGGGCGTGGGACAGGGCGATCACTCCCACACGTATCCGTATACGACAGGTGCGGTGTCATTGCCGAGACCGTCGTGATCCGTACAGTTCGACACGTCGTTGGCGACATCGATGGTATAGCAACCCAGAGACGAACCCGCGGCCTGTCCCAGGTGGTGGCCGTCCCACGACGAACCGTTCATGAATCGCTTGCCCTGTTCGTCTACGGGCGGGGTGTCGCCGGTATGCGCCCCGATGCCCCTGGAGGTCCCGTGTATCCCGCCGGGACGATCGCCGCCGTGACAGTTCATGCAGTCGGTGGGCCAGTACGTTGCGTCAGCATCCGCGTGCTGGGGCAGGCTCGCCACGCACCGTCCGGCGCTGATGTTGGCGGGGTGGTCATAGCGGCTCAGGTTGCCGTACATCGTCGCCGGCACTTCGAGCGCACTCACCCTGTACACGTCGCCGCGGTGGCAGTTCGCGCAAAACGAGGTCGCTGAGAACGGCGTGCCGCCGGACGTGCCGCCGGAACGGTTCGGGTAGATGATAGCCCCGGAGGCGATCCTCACAGTGGTGTCAGGATTCATTCCCTTGAGCAGCCACTTGAACGACGAGCCGTGCGGACCCTTGGGTCCCGAACCCGGAATCGGATGATCGTGGCAGTCCATGCACTCCACGAGCGACTGCGTGCCCCAACCGTCAACAAAGGTGTTGTCGAGTCCGGTGTTCGGGTTCGACGCGCCTGTGGCCGTAAGAGCGTTCTTGCGCCCTGCCGACGTAGCCCAGTTCGGGTTGGCGCCCGACGGGGGCTGGTTGCGCCCGCGCTGGAAGAGCGGGTGATACGCATGGTTCACGGGGTCGAAGTCGACAGCCACATCGGTCTGCTGCCAGAAGCCCGCCCCTGGCACGCCGCTCGACTGTGCCCTCGGAGGCTCACCGGTCCCCCAGGCGTAGCCGGTGTGACACTTGAGACATATCTGGTGCTGCCTGGTCGTCGCGGTGCCGGCCAGCTTCGTGTAGGCGACGCGGATGACGTTGTACTGGCCGGTCCACGTCCTGCCGGTGTACTCGGTGTTGATGGTGAGACTGGTCGGACCGTTCACCGCGGCGACGCGATACCAGCCGCCCCAGTCGTTGCTGCGGATATACGAACCCACCGGGATGACCGTGGTGTTCCAACTTGTGTTCGTGCCCGTGACGGTCTTGGAGCCCTTGGTGAAG
>CAMTXY010000122.1:0-5588 GCA_947085795.1 uncultured Actinomycetes bacterium
CGCTGGTGGAGCTGCCGACCTCGGTCGGCTACTCGTACGTGGCCACGCCGGCGGTGCTCGATTCGGCGGTCGCCGCACTGGCCGCTGTGGCCCCGCGCCTGCTCGATCTCGCCGAGCGCGAGAAGACGATCGAGTTGCTCGCGGCAGAGATCGAGCGCACGCGCCGCCGGGTCAACGCGCTCGAGCACGTGCTCATCCCGCAGCTGGTCGCCGCGGTCCGCGAAATCGGCATGAAGCTCGACGAGGCGGAGCGCTCCAACCTCACGCGGCTGATGAAGGTGAAGGAGATCATCGCCGCGCAGGAGGCGGACGAAGGGAGCCGGAGTCGCGACTCCGGTACGTTATCGGGCTAAAGTGCGCAGCGGCCGTTTCCGATAATCCTGATGTCAGGGACATACGAACTTCCTGACAGATGGGACAGCACCTCTCCGAGGCGCCCCTCCACGGTTATGGTCGCTGTTCCCTTCAGGGCCCCGGCGTCTTCAAGACGGCCGGGGCCCGCATCTTCCGCCCACGCCGCCCACGCCGCTCGGGCGCGGCACCCGCGCCGCCACGCCCCCCGTGTTGCCCGGGCGCGCCGCCCACGCCGCCCGGCTACTCGGTCTGACCCGTGAAGTGGAAGTCCTCGATGAGCAGCCCCGGCACGAGCACGGGAGTGCTCTCCGAGCTGATGAGCGATCGATCGGCCGTCACACCGCGCACGCCTGCAAGCGCCTCGATGGCGCTCTGGGTGAAACGCAGGTTGCGCAGCGGTCTGCCGAGGCGACCGTTCTCGATGAGGAACGTGCCGTCGCGCGTCATGCCCGTGAGTGTTACAGGGATCGGGTCCTCGACGTTGACGTAATGGAAACGCGTGACGTATACCCCGCGTTCGACGCGTCGGATGAGTTCGTCGAGCGTGGCGTCACCGCCAGCCATCACCATGTTGAGCGGCAGCGGCCCGTAGCCGTTGGGGGCCGGAAGCGCGTGGCCGGTGTTCTCGCGACCGGTCCGCGCGGCCCAGTACGAGTCGGTGACGACTCCACGCGCGATTCCGTTCTCGATCAGCGGTACCCGTGCCTTGGGCTGGCCTTCGAAGTCGAACGGCAGCCCCATGCCGCTGGCGTCGAACGCGTCGTCGACGACCGACACGGAGGGATTCGCGATGAGCTCCCCGATGCGCCCCGAGAGCGCTGAGCGTTCCTCGGCGAACGGCTTGGCGCCGAACGCCAGCCATCCGAGGAACTCGACGATGTCGGCGACCGCCTCGGGGGCGAGCACCACCGTGTAAGCGCCGGGAGCGAGCTTTGCGGCGTCCCGTGTGCGCAGCGCGAGCGACGCCGCCTGTTCGCCGATCGCGTCGGCGTCGAGCGCTGCGGCGTCGGGCGAGACGAACGAGGCCCATCCCGAACCGCCCGCATCGTCAGCATCGCCCATCGACAGCACCGTCGCCCGCAAGCTCACAAGCTCGCCGACCACGTCGACGCCGAGCGAGTTGGCCACGGCTACAGCCTGGTCGACGACTTTGATGCCGCCTGCGGCGGTCAGACCGCAGGAGAGTGAGTGTCCCACGACGCGCGCGACCGCTCGCGCTCGCGCGGTTTCGTCGAAATCGCGCGTCGCACCGCAAGCTGGCCGGGCTGGCGCGACGGGACGCGGGCCGGGCAGCCCGGGGAAGTCCGGGTCGGTCGGAGAGGCGATCGCCGCCTCGACCGCTGCGCGGCAACACGCGCGCAGCGAGTCAGGGTCGGTCCGGTTCGTGGATGCGACGCCCGTCTGCATGCCTACGACGGCGCGGACGGAGACCCCGGTGTTCTCCTCGACGACGTTCTGGTGGATGCGGTTGCCCGCGAAGCGCGTGAGCGCCGAGGAGCCCGTGCTGACGACCGCCTCGGCGGCATCGGCACCGGCTTCACGAGCGGCTTCGAGTGCGCGGGCCGTGAGTTCGCGGGCGGTCGTGGCGTGATCGCTCATCGGCCGACCCCCACACTCACGCCGCGGAAGCGTGCCGGGGAGGCGCCGTGCGCGACGTGGGCGACTTGCATCGGCTCGCCCTTTCCGCAGTTGGGGATGCCCCACACCCGCCAGTGATCGGCCGAGCACACCGCATCGCACGAGTTCCAGAAGCGCGGCGTGATGCCGGTGTAGTTCGGGTTCTTGATCATGCGCGTCAGTTTCCCGTTCTCGATAAGCCAGCCGATCTCGCAGGCGAACTGGAAGTTCAGCCGCTTGTCGTCGATCGACCACGAACTGTTCGTCTCCAGGTAGATGCCCCGGTCCGTGTCCGCGATCAGGTCGTCGAGGGTCCACTCGCCCGGTTCGAGCGAGACGGTCGTCATGCGGATGAGCGGGATGCGGTTCCAGCCGTCGGCGCGCATGCAGCCGTTGCTTCGCGCTTCGCTTCCCGCGCCGAGCACCGGCGCAGACTCGCGCGAGGTGAGGAAACCCGAGAGCTCGCCGTTGGCGATGAGGTGCTCGCGCTGCGCGGGGACCCCTTCGTCGTCGTAGCCGAAGCTGCCGAGAGATCCGGGGACGGTCGCGTCGGCGGTCACGGTGACGTGATCCGAACCGTAGCGCAGGCTGCCGAGGTCGGCCAGGCGCAGGAACGAGGTTCCCGCGAACGCCGCTTCGTCGCCGAGGACGCGGTCGAGCTCCGTGGGGTGTCCGATCGATTCGTGCACCTGCAAGGCGAGTTGGCTCGCGTCGATGATGACGTCGAACTCGCCGGTGGGACACGGGTCGCTCGCGAGCAGCGCTGCGGCCTCCTCGGCCACGCGCGGAGCGTTGCCGGGCAGGTCGAGCCGGGCGATGACCTCCCAGCCGCCCTGCACCCAGTCGCCGCCGTGCGAATTGGGGTAGGAGCGCGTGAGGACCTCGCCGTCGGCGATCGCGTACGCGGTGATGCCAGCGCCCGCCTCGACGTGCTCCTGTTCGATGTAGGAGCCTTCGCTCGAGCCGAATGTTCTGCGCACCCGGTAGAAGCCGAGCTGCGCTTTCGTGAGCTTCACCGCCGGCTCGGCCCGCATAGTGGCGTCCGCTTGCGTCAGGACCTCGAGTTTGGTGGCCAGTGGCACGGAGAACGGGTCGATCTCGCACGGACCCGACCACGCATCGACGACCGGCTCCACCTCGGCGAGCGTGACTGGCGCGGGGCCGGCGCACAGCGCGGAGGCGCGGGCGATCGCGACCGCCTGACGGGCGACGCGGGCCGCTTCGGCCTCGGTCACATCCGCCGAGGAGGCGAAGCCCCACGACCCGTCCGCGATCACGCGCACGCCGATGCCGAACGACACCGAGGACTCCACGCCCTCGACCCGGCCGTCGGCGACGGTGATCTCTTCGCGGTGAGTGTCGACGATGCGGGCATCCGCGTACGAAGCGCCCGCGAGCAAGGCGGCGTCAAGCGCCGCAGCGATATGTCCCCTCATGAGACTCCTAGCGCTAGCGAAGTGCGGCGAGCGGATCCGACACATCGACCCTGACGCCTACGGGCGGACCGATGCGAGGCACCCAGTTGTAGCGGCGCGCGCCGGCATAATCCCGTCGTTTCGCGAGTGGCGCGATCTTCACGAAATCCCCCGTGCGTGGCGCGTGGATGAAATATCCGCCGCCCACGTACATGCCGACATGGTAGATCGGTGAGCCGAAGAAGACCGCGTCGCCCGGCTGCAGCGCCGCCGGAGCGATCTTCTCTCCCCGCAGGAACTGGCTGCCCGAGTAGTGCGGCAGCTCGACGCCGTGCTGAAGGAACACCCAGCGCATGAGGCCGGAGCAGTCGAAACCCGAAGGCGTCTTACCACCCCAAAGATATGGGATGCCGTAGTAGGCGAACGCGGTCTCGACCGGCGAGCCGGGCTCGATCCGGATGCCCGCCTCGTTCGCGCCGGAGAGGATCGACCGCAACAGGGTCGCCTCCTCGGCCTGGCGGCGCGCCGCGTGCTCATCGAGCAGCTCGAGCAGCTCGAGCTGTGCGGTGGCGAGCATCTCCTGGCGCTCCTGGATGCGCAGCATCACTTCGATCTGACGGGCCTTGAGCTCGAACTCGAGCGCTTCCTCCCGATTCTGGGACGCCTGGAGTTCCTCGGCGGTCTTGCGGACGAGGTCTCGCTGGTCCTCGAGAGCCTTCGCGATCTCGGCGTCGGCCAGCCCGATGGTGTTGAGGAACTTCACTCGCGCGATCAAATCGGCGAGTGACTCGGAGCCGAGCAGCACCTCCATCGTGCGGAAGGCGCCGTCTTTGTAGATGGATGCGGCGCGGTCGTTGAGCAACTCGCTCTGGAACGAGTACGCGCGCTCGGCGTCCGCCAGGTCATACTCGGTGCGGACGACCTTCTGCTTGGTGGCGTCGAGCCTCTCGACGGCGGAGTTGTACGCCTCGGCCGCCAGAGCCAGCTCGCGGTCGAGCGCGTCGAGCTGGGCGAGGAACTCATCGAGCAGCGCCTGTCGGCGGGCGAGCTCCGCGCGGAACTCAGCCGTCTCGGAGTCGATGGGGACGTCGATGGGTGACGTGACATCGGTCGACGGGGGAGTGCGCAGGGGTGCGCGGTTCGGAGCAGGCGAAGGTGTCGATGTGGACGAAGGCGTGGGAGCGGGTGCAACCGGTGGAGCGCTAGTGGCGGTCGTCGAGGCGTCGACCGGGGAGGCGAGGACCGGCGTGGCGAATAGCATCACGGTGACGAGGGCGCATGCCCCGCTCCGCCGTGCTATCGCTGTCAGACGTCTGTCGATCATGTCCTGCCTTCGAACGCAGCGGGCCATGCACGTCAGCCCGGAACGTGATTTGGTGCCGCAAACGTCAATCCAAAAATATAGTGTACCATGAACCTGCAGGTCAAGACCATAGGTATCATGCGTCGAGCCACGGTCCGAGCCACGGTTTATCCGCTGTCGATTCTGAGCATGACGCCATGGCCTAAACCAGGTCTTACCGGATCCTATCCGGCATAGCGAATCCGGTGCCGTTTTCGGCGATCCCGCTCGGCGCGTCTGCGTAGTTGCGCCACCGTTTCGGGTACTGTAGGAAGTGTACGTCCCCGATGTGGAGAAGGAGTGAAGATGCCCCAGGCCGGATGGTGTGATGTGTGCAGCGCCAACACGTGGCTCGACGCGGAAGGCGCGTGCGCCCACGGGCACGATGCGTCGCACATCTCGAAAGTCTACGAGACCGACCCCAAGACGGACCCTCTCAAGCAGGTCGGCGAGGTGCTCAAACGGGCGGCGAACGAAGCCGGCGACGCTATGGAGCAGGTCGGCACAGTGGTGCAGGAAGCGTGGCGCGAGGCCGAGCCGAGCGCGAAGGAAGCCGCCGGGAGCGCCGCCGGTCGAGCCCAGCGGGTCGGACGAATAGGGCCGAGGGGCGCTTCCCGTGGCGATCATCCAGGCGGGCATCCGTGGGAAGCGTCCGTGGGGAAGCGTGTTGCCTCACACGGAAAGGGTATGGTACTCTGCGAATCCGCCGAGAGGCGAAGTGGATATTGCGGGGTGGAGCAGTCTGGTAGCTCGTCGGGCTCATAACCCGAAGGTCACAGGTTCAAATCCTGTCCCCGCGACCAAGAAAATCGCAGGTCAGACATGGTAAACGTGTCTGGCCTGTTTCGTTTGACAGACCC
>CAMTXY010000123.1:0-1875 GCA_947085795.1 uncultured Actinomycetes bacterium
CTCCAGTACACGGATCGCGCGTTCGTGCTCAACGGTTTCTCCAAGGCGTACGCGATGACGGGCTGGCGTCTCGGCTACCTGATCGCACCTGCGGAGTTCGTGCGCGCGTGCGAGATCATCCAACAGAGTTTCTTCCTGTGTGCGAACCACTTCGTCCAGACTGCCGGCACAGTCGCGCTCACGCAAGCGGGTCCGGACCTCGAGCGGATGCGGGCGACGTACGACGAGCGTCGCCGGTATCTCGTGCCCGCGTTGCGCGAGATCGGGCTCGACGTCGCGTGCACACCGGCAGGTGCGTTCTACGTGTTCGCGGACGTGTCATCATGGAGCCGGGATTCGCTTGCGCTGTCGCGGCGACTGCTCGAAGAAGCGGGTGTGGCCGTCGCTCCGGGCATTGATTTCGGCCCCGGAGGCGAGGGGTTCATCCGCTTGAGCTACGCGACCTCGATCGATCGCCTGCGCGAGGGGGTTCAGCGCCTGTCTACATGGTCTCAGGCGTTCAGATAATCGCAGGTCGTCTTCGCGATCAGAGCTGCTGGTGCACCGACGTCAGCCAGCCAGCTAGCCCTACCGTTCACCGAAAGTCCTCGACAAGTCGCTTCAATGTGCCGATGATATGCTCGTACCGGAAGAGTCGGACCACGTGTCCAGCGGGCTGGCGCGCCAGAGGCACGGGATTTGCACCAGGGGCGTGGGTGCCGTTCGAGATGCGTGTGGCGCAGGGCGAGAGGGAACCGTGTGAACGACAGGTGGAGCAAGGCCGACCTGCATGTCCATTCCAACCACAGCGACGGGTTGGCGAAGATTCCCGAGATCATGGAGTACGTGCAGCACAAGACCGACCTCAGGGTCATCGCGATCACCGATCACAACACCATCGAGGGCGCGCTGTTCGCCAAGTCCCTCGAGGAGATGTACGACTTCGAAGTAATCGTGGGCGAGGAGATATCCTCGACCTCCGGACACGTCATCGGACTGTTCCTCTCTGAACACATCCCGGGGGGTTTGAGCGTCGTTGAGACGATCGGGCGCATCAGCGATCAGGATGGCATTGCGATCATTCCGCACCCTTTCTCCAACCAGGGCGTATTCGGACCGTTCGGTCGTAGCGGTTTCGTCAGCACCGTCAACGACCTGGCGTTCCACGCGCTGGAGGTCTACAATTCGATTCCGTATCTGGGCTGGGCGAACCGGGTCGCGGCCCAGATGTTCGCAGGCGGACAGGGAATCGCGGCCACGGGCGGGTCCGACGCGCACGTGCTCCAGGGCATCGGCACGGGCTACACGCTGTTCCGTGGGACCACCACCGAGGACTTACGGCGTAGCATCGACGCTCTCGAGACGCGCGCCGAGACCGGTCGGGGCGGCCTAAGCGTCGCGTTGCGCTATGCGCGCAGCATCCGGAAGATCCGTCGCCAGCACGCGTGGAACTGGGAGCGCTGCCAGACGCGCTAGGGTCGTTTCCGGTCACGTTGCGACCAGCGGATCGTCCGCCGCCTCTTTCACCGCGTCGGCGAGAACCTCTGCGGTCGCGGACTCCAGTCCCCAGGTCGGTAGCGTCACGACGTCGACGACGTCATCGACCCGGGCGTGGCGCACCGCCACGAGTAGATCGAGACGTGTCGCGACCGTTTCGAACGGCAGGCAAGCGGGGACCACGAGCACGCGCTGACACCCGAGAGCCGCCAGATGCCGCACCGTCTCGGTGACGTCGGGATCACGCCATTCCAGCGAGCACGGGCGTATGTTGCCCGCGACCATGCCACGCTCGATGAGCTGGAGGCGCACCCGGTTGCAGAACGCGGTCTCCTGCACGTCGAACGCGCTGTGGGTCCGCCGGTGGTGTTCGGGCTGTCCGTTCATCACGAGTGTGAC
>CAMTXY010000124.1:0-1508 GCA_947085795.1 uncultured Actinomycetes bacterium
CCCCCCCCCCCCCCCCCCCCCCCCCCCCCCCCCCCCCCCCCCCCCCCCCCCCCCCCCCCCCCCCCTTTTTAATGAACCGGCCCCCACCGAGAACTACACATGGTTGACTACACTCTTTCCCTACACGACGCTCTTCCGATCTCTCGAAGTGGTCGCCCATCTCGACGAGGATGAACTTGCTAGAACCGCCGTCTTCGCGGTTGAGGTTGATGACGGCGTGGCCGGTCGTGCCGGAGCCGGCGAAGTAGTCAAGGACTGTGGCGCCCGAGTCCGCAGCGGCAACGAGTATGCTGTCAGCCACTGCTTTGACAGCTTTCGGAAAGTCAAAGTCAACCCCCGGGAAGAGACCACGCAGTGTGCGTGTGCCGGCGTCTCGCGCCGAGTAGGCGCTAGAATCCCACCAGGTTCGAGGAAGGACGCCAGAAACGTTGAGGTACTTGGGTCCATAGGCTTCGAGACCGCCGTCTTCGCGCCGGATAAGGAGCTGGTGGACCCCGTTTCGCGTACGCTCAACCCCCCATCGCCAGACCCTTTCGCGTCCGCGTTCGTCCAGAGGGTAGACCACCGCCTCATGTTCAGCGGGTTGTTCAAGAACCTCATATACGCCCCGCGAATCATCCCAACGCATCGTAGGCACCCGGACTGACAGGCCTTTCTCATCGACGTAGAGTGGGAAGAACTGCTTCGGTCGATCACTTCGATTCGAGCCAGCACTGCTCTTGCGGATGTTCTCCCACTCGAACTTGCCCTGGTCGTCCTCCAAGTCGTACCTAGCTTGCTGCTCCTCGGAATGCGACAAACGTCCTGGACTCGATTTCGATGAGGCACGGTGAAACAACCCGTATTCGTGATTGATAGAGAATCCCGAGACAGTTGATCTGCCCGAGGGGTTGTTGCGAATGGGGCATGTAGCAAGGGCGTTCTCCTGGCCGAACACGTCGTCAAGCAGCAGCTGCGCGAGAGCCAACTCATAATCATCAATCGTGAAGCATTGGATGCCGTTCTGGCTCAGAAGACGGCGCCCTGCCATGATTCGGTCATGAATGAGGCTCGCCCATGAGGAATCACGGTAGCCGTTCTTGTACAGAATTGCAGTGGCGTCGGCGTTGTATGGCGGGTCGATGTAGATGCACTTCACCTGTTCGCGATAGCGGGCCTGCATGAGCGAGAGCGCCTGGAAGTTCTCACTGTGGAACAGCACGCCGTCGGTGATCCCGTCGAGATCCCCGAGCGCATCGAGCAACCGCGCGACGAACGTCTCGTCGAAGTGCCGTGTGTCGATCATGAGCGTGGGGTACGCAGCCACGAACTCCGGCGTCAGCGGCTCGGAATACCCCGGGCGCTCGAGGTCTGCCTCAAGGGTATCGATGCCGTGGAGCTGCACCCACTCGGCGCGCTGTGCGTCGTTCCCCGCAGCCTCGGCGAGTAGCCTCTCGCGTACGCGTTCATCCTCAATGCCGAAGATCGTCGCGATTGAGACACACCAGCTCGTCTCCGTCACGAACTTC
>CAMTXY010000125.1:0-10996 GCA_947085795.1 uncultured Actinomycetes bacterium
ACACGACGCTCTTCCGATCTGTCTGGAACCTGATGTCGTCGATCCTGTCGTCAGCGACCTTGATGGTGATCTTCATCATGTCCCCACAGACCGGGTTACCGACCTCGCCGACCCCGTCGGCCTCTTCGATCACCCCGACGTTGCGCGGATGGTTGAAATGGTCCATCACTTTATCGCTGTACAGCACGTATGCTCTCCTATCGCGTGTGTCAGGGGTCTTACCCGGCCGAGGAACCGAACATCTTAGCGTACACCGGCGACATCGAGCGCAGCCGCTCGACGATCGGTGGGAAGACCTCGAGGAAGTAGTCGACGTCCGTCTCGGTCGTGAACCGGCCGAACGACACGCGCAGCGAACCGTGCGCTATCTCAGGCGGACAGCCGATCGACAGCAGCACGTGGCTCGGTTCCAACGAACCGCTGCTGCACGCCGAGCCGGTCGACACCGCGATGCCTTTGTTGTCGAGCTGTAGCAGCATCGCCTCACCCTCGACACCATTGATGAGCAGGCTGACGATATTGGGAAGCCTGCCCGGTGCCGCCGAGGTGAGCACCGTATTCTCCAGACGCGTCAACACCCCGTCAGCTAGCCGGTCGCGCAATGCGGCCAGACGCGGCGCTTCGGCCGGTAGTTCTGCGACCATGATCTCCAGAGCGGTCGCAAACGCGACCGCCCCTGCCACGTTCTGGGTGCCGCTGCGCTTCTTGAACTCCTGACCGCCGCCTTTGAGCTGCGCCTCGAACGGGGTGCCTCGCTTCAGGTAAAGCACGCCGATGCCTTTGGGCGCGTAGATCTTGTGGCCCGAGAAGCTCGCCGCGTCGACACCGAGTCCGGTGACGTCGAGCGGGAGCTTGCCGAGGGTCTGGGCTGCGTCGGTGTGGATGAGCGCCCCGCGCTCGTGGGCCACCGCCGCCAGCTCGGCGATCGGCTGCACGGTGCCTATCTCGTTGTTGCCATGCATGATCGACACGAGTGCGGTGTCGTCACGCATCGCGGCACGGAGGTCGTCGACAACGATCACCCCGTCGGGACGCGGCTTGAGAAACGTGACCTCGAACCCGCGCTTCTCGAGTGTGTGGGCCGGCTCGAGCACGGCATGGTGCTCGAACGCCGAGACGATCACGTGCTTTCGGCCGGCTTTCGTTCTGGCGGTGATGCCGAGGAGCGCCGCGCTGTCCGATTCGGTCCCGCAACCGGTGAAAACGATCTCGTTAGGCTGGGTCGCACCCAGGGATGCCGCGACACGCTCGCGGGCGTCCTCGAGTGCGCGATACGCCTCTCGGCCCAAGGCGTAGAGCGAGTTCGGGTTGCCGTAGCGCTGCGCGAAATACGGGAGCATCGCCTCGAGGACCCTGGGGTCTACCGGGGTCGTGGCCGCGTAGTCGAAATATATAGCGCGCTGTTCGCCGTTCACCGTTTCCTCCACTGTTCAGTCTGCGGGTCGGGAATCGAGTTCATACTGGTCCGCGACCAGCTCGGCGAGCGACGTGCCTGCGAACACGTCGTGCAACGCCATTGTGGCGCGGTTCCAGACCCCGGCGGCCGCACACGCGCCGCTGCGACCACACGTGGCGCCGCGATCCGACTCGCACATCGTCGCAACGAGCGGACCTTCCAGGGCTTCTACGACATCGAGCACCGTGATCCGCGCCGGATCGTCCGCCAGGACGAACCCTCCACGGACGCCTCTCACGGAGCTGACGAGCCCGGCCCTGCGAAGCGACACGAGCAGCTGCTCGAGGAACTTCACGGGAATCGCCTGCCGCTCCGATATGCCGCGAGCGCTCGCCGGTCCGTCCTGGTACGACCTGGCGACGTCGATCATGGCGAGCAGCCCGTATTCGCTCTTGGCGGTGAGTCGCATGTGTCGACCGCCGATCCTCAATCCTGACCGAATAAGTATAGTATCGTCACGATAGGACCGGTCGCGATCGCTGTCAAGCGACCATCGACCGACCCGGAGCCAACGGCACCTACCGCGCGTCGCTCGAAGGTTACCGCCGATGTGCGCGCAGATACCGTTCGTCGAATCGAACACACCGTCCCTTGTCCGCCCCATCTACAGGTGCTAGGTTATATATCCGCCTTTCGAGGCGGTCGACCTCGTACCGGTCCATGGTTGACAGCCACAGGGTGGCGAGAACCCGCTGGATTCGCATGAGAAAGCCCCGTCGCCGGAATCCGGCGCTCGGGGCTTTCTCGCGTTTCGCACACGAGTGCGCGTGCATCCTTCGTCAGCCGACGGTCTTAACTAGATTCGCCATCTCGATCGCTGACATCGCGGCGTCCCAACCCTTGTTGCCGGCCTTGGTGCCTGCGCGCTCCACGGCCTGCTCGATGGTGTCGGCGGTGATCACCCCGAACACGACCGGCACGCCGGAATCGAGCGAGACCTTCGCGACGCCCTTGCTAGCCTCGGCGGCGACGTACTCGAAATGCAGCGTGCCGCCCCGGATGATCACACCCAACGTGATGACCGCGTCATAGCGGCCGGTGTCGACGAACTTCTTGGCCAGAAGCGGAATCTCGAACGCACCGGGAACCCACGCGGTGTCAATCGTGTCCGGATCGACTCCATGGCGACCCAGCGCATCGATCGCGCCTCCGAGAAGCCTCGACGACAACAGCTCGTTGAACCTGCTGACGACGATGCCCACTTTCAAACCGGTCCCGATCAGATCACCCTCGAACGTACTCATCCTACAGCTCTCCTTCCGCCGTATCGGCGTCATCCAGCACGAGGCTGTGCGCCATCTTCTCCCGTTTAGTGCGCAGGTACACGATGTTCTGGGGGCACGGGGGCACCTCGAGCGGCACCTGCTCGGTCACTTTCAGACCGTAGCCCTCGAGACCCACGATCTTCGTGAGGTTGTTGGTCATCAGACGCATCGAAGTCAAGCCTAGATCGGCGAGGATCTGCGCCCCGATGCCGTAATCCCGCAAGTCCGCGGGAAAGCCGAGGGCATCGTTGGCCTCGACCGTGTCGCAGCCCTGTTCCTGCAGCTCGTAGGCTTTGAGCTTGTTGGCAAGCCCGATGCCGCGGCCCTCGTGACCGACGATGTAGAGAATCACGCCCTCGCCGACCTCCTGCACACGCCGCATCGCCTCCTCGAGCTGCGCGCCGCAATCACAGCGCAACGAGTGGAAGATGTCGCCGGTCAGACACTCCGAGTGAACGCGTACGAGAACATCGGCTTTACCCGCAGGCTCTCCGGCTACAAGAGCGATGTGCGTCCATCCGTCGGTAAGCGCCGTGTAGCCGTGAGCGACAAACTCCCCGAACAGCGTCGGCATTCGCACCGTCGACACGCGCTCGACGAGCCGTTCCGTCCGGCGCCGGTAGCGGATGAGGTCGGCGACGGTGATCATCGCCAGCCCATGCTCACTGGCGAACCGCTCCAGTTCAAGGCGGCGGGCCATCGTGCCGTCAGAGTTCATGATCTCGCAGATGACACCGGCGGGCGCAAGCCCCGCCAGCCGGGCGAGGTCGACGGATGCCTCGGTGTGGCCCGCGCGCTCGAGCACGCCGCCAGGCTTGGCGCGAAGCGGGAAGACATGTCCGGGCATCGAGATGTCCTCCGGGCCTGAGGCCGGGTCGATCGCGACCAGTATGGTCGTGGCCCGATCCTGAGCCGAGATGCCGGTCGTGATGCGGGCCTTCGCCCCGATCGAGACGTGAAACGCCGTTTCCTGAGCTGAGGTGTTGTCCGTCGTCATCGGAGGAATCTTCAGGGCGTTGAGCCGCTCGGCGGTCATCGGCAGGCAGATGAGCCCGCGTCCGTTGGTCGCCATGAAGTTGATCGCCTCCGGTGTGATCTTCTCGGCAGCCATCACGAGGTCGCCCTCGTTCTCGCGGCCCTCGTCATCGACGACGATCAGCATCCGCCCGCCCGCGATCCGCTCGATCGCCTCGTTGATCGAAGCGAACGGTGAGGATCCATGTTCGTCCGGGCCCATGCGCCTCACCTGCCCTCGGCGAACTCGCGCAGCAGGTCACCGAGGCCGCGACGACCGGCCCTCGGTGCGTCGTCATCGACGCCCATGTACAGTCCGACGAAACGCTTCACGTACTTGGCCATCATGTCGACCTCAAGGTTGACCGCTGCGCCCACCGGTTTGTCCTTGAGCGTCGTGGCTTGCTCAGTGTGCGGGATGACCGCGCAGGCGAAACCGTCCTCGCGCGTGTCCGCGACGGTCAGCGATACGCCGTCTATGGCTATCGACCCTTTCGGCACCACGTACTCCATCAACTCAGGCGCCGCAGCGAACTGGTAGATGGTCGAATTACCCGCCGCGTGACGCATCACGAGCGACCCGAGACCGTCGATATGACCGGAGACAAGATGGCCACCGAAGCGATCGGAGAACCGCATCGCGCGTTCGAGGTTGACCTTGTGGCCTTGGCGCAGGCCACCCAGGGTCGTCAGACGCGCGGTCTCCTCGCTCACATCGGCGAGGAAGGCGCCGCGAATGAACTTGACGACCGTGAGACATGCACCGTCGACCGCGATGGAATCGCCGATGGCCATGTCCCTGCCGAACTCCGGAGCGTATACCTCGAGACGCACACCGCCATCGGCACGCTCGACACGCGTGATGATGCCTTCAGATTCGATCAGACCCGTGAACATCCGCCTCGACCTCTCTCACCGGAACCATCCTGATGCGTTCGACTCACTCACTATCGCCTGCGCGGCGCCACACCGTCACCGCGTCGTCTCCCTCGATTCCCGCCTCGACCGGACGCATCCGGCACGACAGTCTCCCCTCTTCGACCTCTTGCATGCCGAGGAACGCCGCACTAGCCGTCGGTCCGAACATGCCACCGGCGTGCACTACGACGATCTCGTCGATCAAGTCGGCTCCCCACAACGCCGTGAGCAGCCTCGGGCCCGCCTCGACGAGCAGATTGCGTACGCCTCGATCGCCCAACGCTCGCACGGCGGCGTCTAGACCGCCATCTGCATCGTAGCCTAATGCGCCGACACCCGGCGGCACCGTCTCGAGAGCCGAATGCGGCACAAGAGCCAGGGAATCGCCCGCGCCGTCTGAGAACAGGCCGACGGCGGGAACGCCGTCTCGACCCACAACCACTCGCAGCGGCTGACGCTCATGCACGATTCCATCCGGATCGCGCACAGTGAGCGAGGGGTTGTCGATTTGCGCGGTGGCCGCTCCCACCAACACCGCATCGGCCCGCGCGCGCAGACGCATCGTGACCCGCGCGCCTCCCGCACCAGTGACCTTGCACCGCACGCCCTCTCGCGAAGCGGGACGACCGTCGAGGGACAGAGCTATCTTGACGCGGACGAAAGGACGACCGGTTCGCAGGAAGAACAGCCACTCCTCGTTGAGCGACTCGTACGGTGTCGGGTCAGACTCGAATTCGACGCGAAGACCCGCCTCGCGCAGTCGCGCCGCACCGCCCCCGGCGAGCGGGTCCGGGTCGGGCATGCCGATGACGGCGGCGGCTACCCCGTGCGTGACAAGGGCCTCGGAGCACGGCGGCGTGCGACCGTGATGATCGCACGGCTCCAGAGTCACGTACGCTGTGGAGCGCTCGGCGCGCGGACCTGCCTGCGAAAGCGCGACGGCCTCGGCATGCGGGTCGCCCGCGCGTTCGTGGAAACCTTCGCCGACGATCTCGCCGTTTCGGGTGATCACGCAGCCCACCATCGGATTCGGCGACGTGGCGCCCGCACCGCGCAACGCGAGTTCGTATGCGCGTCGCATGAACGGGCCGCTTATGCGCGTGGATTCGTCGCTGAACAGACGCACGACGACAGATACCTCTCTTCTCCCATCCGGACTCTGACCGTCGGCTCCGGAATCTCACCGGATCGGCCCCTTTCGGGGTTCGCGGGCTCTCACCGCCGGTGGGGAATCTCACCCCGCCCTGAAGAAAGTGCGACTTACAGTCTACCACACCAGCGCTGCTAGTCGCGCTGCGCCGCGACCAGGCTGTCCGAGGTGCCCGCACAACGCGCTCAGCGCAAGAACTGCTTCAAGTAGGTGGGCTAGGGTAGCATGACGCTACTTCTCGTCTCTGGGGAGCAGGTGTCGCCATGGGCTACTCTCGCCTAACCGGCTTCCAGCGGCCGCTGTGGCGACGTGGTTCGCCGTCAGGCCAGCACTTCGAGACGACGGTCACCTGAACCTCCGCGCCCTGACCGGTTCCGCGAGCCTCGATACCCGCCTCATGAACGTAGTCAGCTTGAGCCTCACGAGGCACGCAGAAGAGCGTGAGCAGCGCTTGGGAAAACTTGCTGTCACCGAGAGTCCTGACCTTGGGCTGGGGGTTGTTCTGCACGTGCGGATACGACCGCGGGAACAAGTAGATGCAGGGCGGCGGGAGCAGGTCCTCGCGTCCGCTCTCTCCGCCGATATCGGTTGCGTCGCTCCTGAGTCCGGCTAGACCGTAGTTCTTCGGGCAGGCGCGCAGCTCACTCCCGCAACGACCGTCAAAGAAGACGAGTGCGTCGACGACCGTGCGCTCAGCCGTCATCTTCATCAGCAATCGAGTCGCAATCCCGGACCAGACGCCCTTGCCTGGCGGGTTGGCGAGGCTCTCGGGGCACATGCACCAGACGATGAACTCATCAGCCCACCCTGGACGATCCCAGATGTTGGTGTTGTTACCATCGGGGCAACCCTTGGCCTCGATCCCGACGACCTTGCCGCCGGGCAGTTCGACTCTGTAGTCTTGGCGACCCTGAGTGCCAACGAACGACCACTGAGAGAACGCGCCCTCAACCACGCCACGTTCCAACACGGCCTCGATGAAGCGGCTCTTCTCAGACGTCGTGGCTGCTGAGGTGCCACGCAGACTCTCAATCGCCGCTCGAAGACTGTGCCTCTCTCATCAATCGCTAGCCTCTCCCGAGCGGCGGCGGCGAGCGCGGGCAGCAAGTACTCTTTGCCGATCCACTGAACAACGGGAACGCACACCGCATCCCCGAATCCGAACAGCGCCTGGCTCTCCGTCACCGAATCCAGTCGGTAGTCGGGTACGCCCTGCAGACGTGCATACTCTTTGGCAGTCATCCACCGAACCCGCAGACTCCCTGCGCCGACTTGAACGACAGCCTGCTTGCTCGAACCACCTCGCGCTGTGCGGAGGCATCCGGCTATGGCATCCCGCCGGATCTCCCAGACTGGAACGCCGTTTCTAGTCCGCCGGTATGCGGTCCTCCAGTCAACCTCACGAGCACGGCGTAGTTCTTCAACGCGCTCGGCCTGCAATGGAGACAGAGAATCGATGAACGCCTGCGTGCGCTGGGAATCCCACCAGATGGGCTCGTCTTCCGGGATTCGATCGATGACCGAAGATAGGTGAACGTCGCTGATTGGGGGCGGGCGCACTGGAAACTCCTGAAGCATCAAGTCGGGGTTCTTCGACGCGAACTCCGCGAACCAACCAGGTCTGGGCGCGAGGGCGGTATCGCTCGCGTTGACCTGCAGCGGAACGGCGGACCCCACGATGAAGACCCTCGGGCGGCTCTGCGGCACGAACCATCTTGCGTCTGCTAGAACCAGGTCGCAGCGGTATCCCAGCGAATTGAGTTCTTCAATCGCAGCGCGGAGATCCTTGCCGCCATTAGAGGAGAAGAACCCCACCACGTTCTCCAGCATGACTACCTGCGGCCTGCGATGCCCCATCTCATCGAGGACGCGCGTGAACTGCCAGAACGTTCCGGAGTGATCACCCGTCAGCCCTGCGCGATTGCCGGCAAGCGAAAGGTCCGTACATGGGAATGAAGCCGTAGCGATGTCGACATCAGGCACGTGATGGCCGTGAATGTCCCGAATATCGCCTAAGGTGAACACTGAGTCATCGTAGTTGGCTGCAAAGAGGCGGTGCTTCACCGGATCGATGTCGTTCGCGAAGACGACCTCGCACCCTTCAAGCTCCAGGGCATGTCCAACGAGGCCGATTCCTGCGAAGAACTCCGCTACTCGCGGCTGCGACAACTGGATGCACGGTCCTTTCATGTTGCCCCCTCTAGTCTAGCGTCACCACCGCGTGAGAGGGGTTCACTGCGATGGCCTGCGATGGTGCCTGCGGGACTTGCTCTGGTCACAGTATACCGACATGCGGTGACATCGAACAGCTGTTCGTTTGCGACTACCGGACGGGCTCGGTCGATGACTGGGTTGCGAGGAAACGCCCGGCGTTCTTGCGCTCAAGCAGGCGCTCAGCGCATTCATGGTGCCACCGAGTTCCAGCGAGTTCCAGAGGTCTACACCGCTCCCTCGGCGGCCTCGCGGATCGCCTGCATCGCAGCGACCGGATCGTCGTGGCAGAACACCGCGCTTCCGGCCACGAGACACCGCGCACCCGCCTGCGCCACGAGCGGCGCGGTCTTCACGTCGATGCCCCCGTCGATCTGGATGAGCGGGGCAACGCCCTCCTCGGCACAGAGGCGCGCGAGAGCGCGGATCCTCTCGATGGTGCGCGGGATGAAGGTCTGACCTCCGAACCCAGGGTTGACGCTCATGAGCAGGATCATGTCCGCCATGCCGAGGACGTCGCGCAGCGACTCGACCGGGGTGCCGGGGTTGAGCGACACGCCGGCGCGGGCGCCTGCGGCCCTGATCGTCTGGAGCACGCGGTGGAGGTGGCCGCACGCCTCGGCGTGAACGGTGAGCCGGCCGGCCCCGGCGTCCAGGTACCACTCGGCCGTCCGATCGGCGTTGTCGATCATGAGGTGGACGTCGAGCGGCACGTCCGTGATGCGCTTGAGCGCCTTGACGATCGGCGGCCCGATGGTGAGGTTCGGGACGAAGTGGCCGTCCATCACGTCGACGTGGATGAAGTCGGCGCCACCCTCTGCGACCGCAAGTACGGCCTCGCCGAGCCGGGTGAAGTCCGCCGAGAGAATCGACGGGGCCATCAGTATTCGGTCGGACATGCGCGCTCCCCTTCTCACCGGACACCTCACCGACAGGGTAACGCAACACTGACACACGCGGGGATCTCAGCCGCCCAGCTCAATCCTCCACGAGTCCTATGCCGTGCCACTCATCGCGGGCTTCACGGCCCATGAGCGCGCTCGTGGCATCGGCGAACGTGCCGCCTTCGTGCAGGATCGAGCGCACCTGGCGGGTGATCGGCAGCTCGACCTCCTCGCGCTGGCCGAGTTCGTCGACGGAGATGCTGCTTGTCGCACCCTCGGCGACCATGTGCGTTTCGGCCTCGAACGCGGCGACCGTCCCGCCGTGGGCGACGTGTTCGCCGAGCGCACGGTTGCGGCTGTGGCGCGACGTACACGTCGCGATGAGGTCGCCCACACCGGCTAATCCCATGTACGTGAGCGGATTCGCACCAAGACGGCTGCCGAGACGCACCATCTCGGCCAGACCGCGGGTCATCAGTGTGGCCTTCGTGTTGTCGCCGTAGCCCAGCCCATCCGACATGCCTGCGGCTATCGCGATCACGTTCTTCGTAGCGCCACAAAGCTCCACGCCGGTCACGTCCGGGTTCGTATAGACGCGAAACGCGGGCGTCATGAACGCGTCCTGGAACAGGCGGCCGACGGCCACGTCGTACGCCGCGACCACGGTGGCCGACGGCACCCCCTTGCTGACCTCCTCGGCATGGTTGGGACCGGAGAGCGCGGCGAGGCGTCCACGATCGCCCAGCACGTCTTCGAGCACCTCGGTCATGAACATGAGCGTGCCGTTCTCCACGCCTTTGGACAGGACGACAACCGGGGTGTCACCGGCGAGGAAGGGCGCCATCAACTCGGCGGTCGAGCGTACACCGACACTCGGGGTGACCATCACGACAGCCTCGGCATCACGCACGACGCGTTCGATGTCAGGGCTCGCCGTGACCGCCGGTCCCAGTTTGATATCGCGCAGATAGACGGGATTGCGACGCGTGGCGTTGATCGCCTCGGCGATCTTGGGTTCGCGCGCCCACAGCGAGACGTCGTGCCCCTTGCCCGAAAGCAGCCAACTGACGGCTGTGCCCCACGAGCCGGCTCCGATGACGGCGATGAGCATGCTACCCCTCGATTCTGGCCGGATCGTCTCCGGCCTCAGAAGAATCCGTTCCGGTCATCACCAAGGATGCCGCGTCCCTGTCCGTTATCTTAGCTTCTTGCCCGCGTGCGATGCGCGCGATGTTGCTGCGATGGCGCCACAACACGAGAGCGGCGGCGAGGAACGAGAGCCCGAGAATCACCGGCCGGTCGAGGTAAAGCGCGATACACAGCATCGGGTACATGGTCGCGGCGACGATAGAGCCGAGCGAAACCATCTTCCAGATCGCGATGACGCCGACGAACGTGACGAGCATGACCACCCAGGCAGCAGGGGTGATGAACAACAGCGCACCGGCCGCTGTCGCCACACCTTTGCCGCCACGGAAGCGGATATATGGCGAGTACGAGTGGCCGAGGACAGCCGCGATCGCGGCACCGATCAGCACGCCGTCGTGGACGTCCGTGCCGATTGCTCCGACGTGCAGAAGCTCGGCGACCGCCACCGCACATGCGCCTTTCGCGACGTCCAGCACGAGTACGGCGATGCCTGCACGCCATCCGAGCACGCGCATGACGTTGGTGGCACCGAGGTTGCCGGACCCGCGCGTACGCAGGTCGGTGCGGTAGAACACCTTCCCGACGATGAGCGCGAACGGCACAGCGCCGACGAAGTATGAGACCGCGAGGACCGCGAGGAATCGAAGTATGGTCTCCATGCGGGTCAGCCCTTCGGCTTGAACTTCACCGTGATCGGCGTGCCCGTGAAGTCGAACGCTGCGCGCAAGCGGTTCTCGACGTAGCGCTTGAACGAATCATCGACGATCCTGGGGTGGTTCGCAAAGAACGTGAAGCCCGGAGGAGCCACGTGGGTCTGGGTGACGTAGTGGATCCGAAGTGTCATCGGACCCTTGGTGACGGTATGGCCGAAGTCCCGCATCTCGGTGAGGAGTCGATTAAGCGCACTCGTCGGGATCTCACGCTTGTAAGCCGCATACAAGATCGGAAG
>CAMTXY010000126.1:0-3542 GCA_947085795.1 uncultured Actinomycetes bacterium
CGGCCCGTTCGAAGGGTTCACGCTTCGCTTCAAGGTGGCGCTCTACGCCACGCTCGTGCTCGGCTCGCCGATCATCATCTGGCAAGTGCTTGCGTTCTTTCTGCCAGCGCTCAAGACCCGCGAGCGGCGGTGGGTGATTCCCACGTTCGCCGCGATGGTAGTGTTGTTCGCCGCCGGCGTGTACTTCTGTCACACGTATGTCCTATACACCGCGTTCGAGTGGATGGTGGCGCAGGCGTGGGACAGCGTCCAGGCCCTCCCGGACGCTTCGAAGTACTTCCAGGGCTCGATCCTGCTCGTGCTCGGGTTCGGCATGGGCTTCCAGCTGCCGGTCGTCGTGTTCTACCTCGTGCTCTTCGACATCGTGCCGTACGCGAAGCTGCGTTCGAACTGGCGCGTGGCGTACGTGGTGCTGCTTGTTGTCGCTTCGGTGGCCACGCCGGACTGGTCGCCGGTCACGATGGGCCTGCTGTTCGCGGCGCTGCTCGTGCTATACGAGGTCAGCCTGCTGTTCGCGCGCGTGCTACTCGCCAAGCGCATCGCACACCAGAAGTCGCTCGAGGAGTAGGAGACCGGTCGTGCATGAGATGGGTATCGTGAGCGGCATCTTGAGCGCCGCAGTCGAAGCTGCCGAGCGTTCCGGGGCGACCCGCATCACCGAGATCAGGATCAGCGTGGGCGAACTGACCGAGATCGTGGATTTCGCCCTGCACTTCGCGTTCGAGGCCCTCGCGCCGGGCACGCTCGCCGAGGGCGCCGTCCTGACCGTCAACCGCGTGGGTGCGCGGTCGCGTTGCGGCCAGTGCCAGACCGAGTTCGAGCATGACCGGTTCGAGATCATCTGTCCCGAGTGTGGGACGTTCATCTGCGAGCTCATCCAGGGCCGGGAACTGACCATCGACAGCATCGAGATCGACACACCCGATGAGTCCGGCGAGCCTGCCGGCGACGCGGCCGCAACGGCGCAGCCCGGGTCGTCTGGGAGCTGAGCGGGAGAGCGCATGGAGATAGACATCAGCCGCCCGATCCTCGACCGCAACGAGCGTCTTGCCGCCGAGAACAGGATCCTGTTCGACGAGGCCGGGGTGTTCGTGCTCGACCTCATGGCGTCGCCGGGAGCGGGCAAGACCTCGACGATCCTTGCCACGATAGCCGCCCTGCGCGACCGGTATTCGATCGCGGTGATCGAAGGCGACATCGCGAGCAACGTCGACGCCGAGAAGATCGCGGCGCACGGTATCCCCGCGGTGCAGATCAACACCGGCGGAGCGTGCCATCTCGAGTCGGACATGATCCGCAGGGCGCTCGACACGCTTACCCTCGACACGCTCGACCTCATCATCGTCGAGAACGTCGGCAACCTCGTGTGCCCGACCGAGTTCTACCTCGGCGAGGATGCCAAAGTCATGATCCTGTCGGTGCCCGAGGGCCACGACAAGCCCTACAAGTATCCGGGGATCTTCCAGATCACCGAGGCGGTCGTCTTGAACAAGTACGACACGATCGAGATCTTCGACTTCAACGAGGACGAGTTCCGTTCGGTGGTCCGGTCGCTAAACCCGACCGCGCCGGTGTTCCCGATCTCGGCGACGAAAGGCGACGGCGTCGCGCAGTGGGCCGAGTGGCTCGCAGACCGCATCGAAGCGGCCCGGAAGACGCGGGCGACACGCTAGCAGGGGAGGCGGCTCGTGGAACGCTCGCAAGCGCTTGAGCTGGTGACACAGCGCATCGGCAATCGCAATCTCGTGAACCACTGCGTGGCCGCCGAGATCATCATGGAGGCGCTCGCGCGCCACTTCGGGCTACCCGAGACCGACGTCGCTCGTTGGGGTCTTACCGGTCTGCTCCACGACCTGGACTACACCGAGACCGCCGGGGACTTCGAGCGACACGCCACGTCGACCGCCGCAGAGCTCACCGGCGTGGTCGACGACGAGATCGTGCATGCGATCCTCGCGCACGCCGATAAGGTCGAACGCGCGTCGCTCATGGACAAGGCGTTGTACGCCGCCGACCCGGCCACCGGCTTCATCGTCGCGGCGGCGCTCGTGCGCCCCGACAAGTCACTCGCTGGTGTCGAGGTCCGCTCGCTGCTCAAGCGGTGGAAAGAGAAGGCCTTCGCGCGCGGCGCGAATCGCGAGCAGATGGCCGCGTGCGAGGAGATGGAGCTGTCGCGCGAGGAGTTCCTCGGCATCGCGCTTGCGGCGATGCGGGAGCGTGCCGGAGAGATCGGCCTGTAGCCTGTAGCGCCTGCGCGAGCTGCGGCCGGGGTCTTCGGCCCTTGACGCGGCGGTATATACTCGCCTAGATGTTTCGACCCCCCACCGAGAACGGGCACTCATGCGACTGATCGTCTCCGAGAAGAACATCGCTGCCAGGAAGCTGGCCGAGATACTCGCGGTCGGAAAACCGACCGCCGACAAGGTCTACTCGACGCCGGTCTACCGGTTTCGCCGCGACGGCGAGGACTGGGTCAGCATCGGGCTCAAGGGCCACATCATCGGCATCGATTTCCCGGACGATTTCTCGAAGTGGCGACTCGAGGATCTGGCGGGTATGGTGCACGCCGATCTCGTCGAGGAGCCTGCAGAGAAGGGCATCATCCAGTCGCTGCGCAACCTCGCTAAGAAGGCCGCCCACGTGGTGATCGCGACCGACTACGACCGCGAGGGCGAGCTCATCGGCGCGGACGCGCGTAGCATCATGCTCGACGCCAACCCGAACCTGCCGGTGGAGCGCGTGCGCTACTCGGCGATCACCCATGAGGAGATCGAGCGGGCGTTCGCCGAGAGCGGTCCACTCGACGACGATCTCGCGAACGCCGGAGCGAGCCGCCGCGACATCGACCTGATCTGGGGCGCGGTGCTCACGCGCTACCTGACGATCACCTCGAACAAGGCGGCGAAGCGCGCGTGGGGCGACGTGCTGTCCGCCGGACGGGTGCAGACACCGACGCTCAAGCTCATCGTCGACCGGGAGCGCGAGCGCGAGGCGTTCGTGCCCGAGGACTACTGGGTCGTCAGAGGCCGCTTCGAAACCGACGGCACCGAGTTTCCGGGGATCCACGAGATCGAGCGGTTCTCCTCGGCGGATGAAGCGCAACGCGTGATGGACGCGGTGGCGGACAAGACCGCGGCGTCGGTGGTGTCGCTCGCCACCAACCGGCGCACCGTCAAACCGCCCGCGCCGTTCAACACGACCTCGCTCATGGCGGCTGCTGCGGCTGAGGGTCTGTCGCCGGCGCGCACGATGAACATCGCCGAGTCGCTGTACATGGACGGCCTGATCAGCTACCCGCGTGTGGACAACACCGTGTACCCGGCAAGCCTCGACTTGGGTGCGCTGCTCAAGACTCTCGATGGGGTGCCGACGTACCACGAGCACGTGGTGCGGCTGCGCGCCAAGAGTTCGCTCACCCCGACGCGCGGGCAAAAAGAAGCGACCGACCACCCGCCGATCCACCCGACCGGTGCGGCCGATCCCGAGAAGCTCAAACCCGAGAAGTACAAACTTTACAACCTCATCGCACGACGGTTCCTGGC
>CAMTXY010000127.1:0-5667 GCA_947085795.1 uncultured Actinomycetes bacterium
CGAGACGGTCGGCGTGTTCCCTGAGGGTACGCGCAATCGGGCAGGCACCGCCGAGGCCCAGCAGGGCGCCGCGTTCATCGCGATGCGCGCCAGCGTCCCGATCGTGCCGGTCGGCATCGCCGGCACCGATCGCATCATGCCGGACGGCGCTCGATTCATGCGGTTCCCACGGGTTACGATCAGCTTTGGTGATCCGGTGAGCGGCGAGGATTTCGCCGATCTTAGCCGCAAGGACCGGGTCGAAGCGATGACCACCGAGGTCATGCTTCGCATTGCTAGAGAGATCGACCGTGCCCGACAGGTTCCGCAACGCTCGTGAGGAGGTCTTTGTGAGAGTCGAAGTCGCACGGTTCGCGGGTGTATGCTACGGCGTTGAACGCGCACTTGAACTCGCCGAGGAGGCCGCAGCCAGCGGCGCGACGGTCCATACGCTCGGACCGCTCATCCACAACCCACAGGCCGTCGCCGAGCTCAAACAAGCTGGTGTCGGGGTCGCCGAGTCTCTCGACGAGGTCGGCGAGGGTACGCTCGTGATCCGCTCGCACGGGGTCGACCCGGCGATCATCGAGGCCGCTGGCGAGAAGGATCTCGAAGTCGTCGACGCCACGTGCCCCCACGTGAGCAAAGCCCACGAGGCCGCCCGCCTTCTCAAACGCGACGGATACGCGGTCATCATCGTCGGCGAGGCCGACCATCCCGAAGTCGAAGGGATCATGGCGCATGCGGGAGGGGAGGCCATCGTCGTGCAATCCGCGGCCGATCTGCCGGACAACCTCCCGTCGCGCAAGATCGGGGTCGTCGTGCAGACCACCCAGTCGGCCGCTCGTCTGCGCGAGGTGGTCGACGCGGTCGTGCCGCGCGTCCGCGAGTTGCGTGTGTTCAACACGGTGTGTTCCGCGACCGCGAAACGCCAGATGTCCGCCGAGGAACTCGCGGGGACCGTCGACGTGATGGTGATCGTCGGGGGCCACAACTCCGGCAACACGACACGGCTCGCTGAAATCTGCTCAGCTGTCAATCCGAGGACCTACCACGTCGAGACGGCTGACGAGCTCGACCTCGCATGGTTCGCCGGTGCAGAGTCGGCTGGCGTGACCGCAGGCGCGTCCACGCCGGACAAGCGGATGCGCGGCGTGATCGCTGCGATCGAGGCGCTGGAGTGAGCCGATGACCCTGCACTGCGATGACATGCACCGCCCGCGTGCGGAGTACGCTCCCACCGCGTCGATCGCCGGAACGGGTACGGTCGACTCGGTCGATTCCGGGTCACCGGCCCACCGCGCTGGAATCGTACCGGGTGATCGCGTCTTCGCTGCCGACGGCGTTCCGCTTGCCGACGTCATCGACTGGCAGTGGTACACCGCCGACACCGAGGCGACCGTCAAGCTTGCCGATGAGACCGGCGCGACGCGCGATGTCCTGCTCGAGCGCGCACCCGGCGAGTCGTGGGGCGTCGGGTTCTCCTCGGCGATCTTTGATGCGGTGCGCACGTGCCGCAACTCGTGCGCGTTCTGCTTCATGGCCCAGCTCCCGAAAGGCCTGCGTCCGGCGCTCTACGTGCGCGATGACGACTTCCGCCTGTCGTTTCTGCAGGGCAACTTCATCACGCTGACGAATCTCGATGACGCCGATGTGACACGCATCGCCGAGCAGCACCTCTCGCCGCTCTACGTGTCGTTGCACTCGGTCGACCCGGACGTGAGACGGCGCCTCCTGTGCGCGGGCGAGGACCGTGCGCTCGAACGGGTCGACCAGCTCCTCGACGTCGGCATCGACCTGCACGTGCAGGTCGTGCTCGTGCCCGGTGTCAACGACGGCGAGCGCCTCGACGAGACGCTCACGTGGCTCTCCGAGCGCGAAGGAGTCGTCTCGGTCGGAGTCGTGCCGCTCGGCTACACGGCGCACCAGTCGGCGTTCACGTGCTCGTACGAGGACCGGCGCGCCGCCTCGAACGTGATCCAGCAGGTCCAGCGCTGGCAGTTCGCCATGCGTGAACGTGACGATGTGACGTGGGTGCATCTTGCCGACGAGTTCTACCTCAACGCTCGCGCACCGTTCCCGCGCACCGAGTGGTACGACGGATTCCCGCAGTACGAGAACGGGATCGGGCTTGTGCGTACGTTCGTCGACGAGGCGGTCGAGCTGCGGACCGAACTGGAGGCGGCGGTTCTGGCGCTGCCCGACACAGAGTCGGTGACCGTCGTGACCGGGATGATGGCGGCGACCATGCTCGCAGGCGCCCTTGAGGCGGCCGGTGCGGTGGGCAAGGTCCGGCTGCTCGTCGTACCCAACCGGTTCTTCGGCGGAAATGTCAGCGTGGCCGGGTTGTTGACCGGGCGTGACATCACCGAAGCCATCACAGCCGATCCGGTGCGCGAGTCGAGCACGTATGTCGTCCCCGACATCATCTTCAATGCCGATGGGCTGACGCTCGACGATCACGCGCTCGCCTCGGTCGCCGGGGCGAGGGTTCTCTATACCTCCGCAGACGCTGCAGGCCTGCTCGCGGGAGTCCAGCGGACGGTCGCCTGAGGGGAGCGCCGTACCGACCGGCGCGACCCGTAACGTTCGTGGCGGCGCCTCCGGGCATGTCTGACGCAGCAGCTGCGGATTTCCTGCACCAAAGTCACAGGGAATCCACCCCCGGCTGTCGAAATACGGCAATGGTGCCATACTGGGGTCACCGACGGATACACCGGATTCACAAAGGGGGGCCCATGAGTCTCGTTGAGTTCAATGTCTGGCTCGACTACGTTTTCGTAGCGCTGTATTTGTGCGTGTTGCTCTTCTTGGGCTGGCACTTCTCGATGTTCATAATCAAAGGGCGGTTTCGCAAAACATTCATCGAAGGTAAGTGGCCCGAGCATGACGCGATTCCCCCTGCCACGCCCAAGATTCTGCATGGCGTACATATGGTCTCGATGATCATCCTTGCAGCCACGGGTATGTACCTGCGCTTTCCGTATTTCAACGCTGGGCGCGACTTCATGCGCGGCGCGCATTACGTGTTCATGGTCATCGTTATCGTCGTGTTGATTTGGCGTGTGTGGTACGCATTCCGCTCTAAGACCAACGCCGACTGGCGTGAGTTCGCTATCACTAAGGCTGACGTTGCTTCCGCCGGCGGCATTCTCAAGTACTACGGGTATATCAGCGACGACAAACCCCACGTGGCTAAATACAACGTCATGCAGAAGATGTCGTATAACCTGTTCCTCATCATGATGGTCGCCATGGCGTTTACAGGGTTGGCGCTGCTCAGAAACCAACTCCCGTTCATCGGCATCAGCCCGAGCGATCTGCTCGTGGGCTGGTGGCTCGGCCCGCTCGTCGGTGATGCGGCAACCGCCCTGTGGTATATGCGGATGCTCCACTACGTACTCAACTGGGCCTTCATCATCATGAGCACGGTGCACCTGTACCTCGCGTTCAGTGTCGATGTTCCGTGCGCACTGGACTTCTTTGGCATCAAGGAAATGACGATTGTCGAGGGTGCGCATGGGCACGGCTCGCATGACGATACGCATGACTACGCGCACCACGACACGCATGAAGGTCCCACTGATCCGGCACCCACGATGGGGTCGATGCTGTAGTGCGCGCGACCAGGTAGACCGTCTCGGCTCATGATGGCATTCGCTCGAGGCCCCGGCATACAACGTCGGGGCTTCTTGCGTTGTTGGTCACGCGAACCTGGACAGCCCCGGCAGCAACTCGCGCAACTCCCGCACGTAGCGCCTCTGGTGCCCGAAGGCCGGAAAGGGAAGTGAGTGCAGTTCAACATCGTCAAGGCCGACCTGCCCTTGCGACTCTTTGGGTGAGCGTCTCGATATCGGTGACGGTCGCCGTGCCGCTGCTCGTCGCCGATATGGCAATCGTCGCCATTGCCGTTCTAGTGGCTGGATTGTCGAGACACTATGAGGGAGAACGTATGAGCGAGGAACAGGCCCCGCGATCAGGGACCAGGGCGAAGGCGACGGTCCTGATCATCGTCGCGGTGGTGTTCGCGGTCTTGCTGGGTGTGAAGCTCGCCGGCTCTTTCAGGTCGGCTGCGGATGCGCCGACCGTTGCGGGCGGGGCGGCAGTCGAGCAGGTATCCGGGGATGTGATTTCTGCATACGAGGAGGCCGTCGCGAGTAGCAAGCCAGTCTTCCTGAGCTTCGGCAAGGAGACGTGTCCCAACTGCATCGAGATGAAGAGGGTGGCAGAGAGGGTCGTCCCGGACTACGAGGGAAGGGTCGTCTACATCAAGGCCAACGTCGATGAGCCATCCAGCCGACAGCTGGCGTCACGGTTCTCGTTCCAGTATATCCCGACATCGTTCTTCCTCGCGCCAGACGGGTCGGTCATTGACTCGTATGCCGGCATGCTCGGCGAAGAACAGATGCGCGCCTACCTGGACGCACTCGTGGCAGGACAATGAACGTCGAGGTGTTCGCGCAGCGCCTGACCTCCACGGCAACCGTCGGTCCCGAGGTCTTGGGGGATCGCGCTCGTTGGCGGTCTCGTTGCGCTCGGCTTGCACATGTTGGGCGCAATCGCTCTCCCGTTCGACTCCTTGAACCGCTTTTTGCCCACGAGTCGACCGGACCCATTCTGCGGCGAGTGACGGTTCAATGGAGAACGAATAGGCCGCACGCCGCGCCCCATCCGTACCGATCAGCAGCGAGCCCGACCAGCGAGCTTCGACGTGCTTCGTCCCTACATCAAGAGGCGGGGCGCTCGCGTTACCGGAGGGTTCACACTACTCTTGAGGCGTGTATGGAAGAGTACGATGCGTTGCGCTTGAAGGCGCATCGCGGAACCGAGCGTGTCATCGTGCGAGGGGGCGGGTCGATGCAACCGGTCGTCGAGGTCAGATGGTTCGAAGCCGGCGCTGTGCGGATGGGGGGTGTAGGTGACCTGGGGATCGCCCGTGCTTCGGGATCGGTGTGGGTCGACGTGCTGCGACCTGATGAACCGGTATTTTCGGCGTTAGCCGAGCACTTCCCGATGCATGCGCTCGCGATCGAGGACTGCCTGCACTTCCCCCAGCGGCCCAAACTCGAGAGCTACGGGGACTCGCTGTTCTTCATATGGGTCGTTCCTGTCGGGGTGGGCGATGAGCCGGAGCGGCGCGAGGTGGGCGTTTTCCTGGGTCCGGAGTGGCTGGTCACCGCACACAGGGAACGGCTCGACGGCGTGGAGGCCATCAAGGCTGAGGTCGCAGGGCGTCTGGCGATGGGTAACGATTGGCTCGTGCACGCCATCATCGACCGTCTCGTCGATGACGTGTTCCCCGTGGTGGATGTCATCGGGGACCGGCTCGAGACCCTGCAGGACGAGATGCTGGCCGACGCTCGTCCGGCGCACTTCAACGAACTCTACGCCCTGCGTCGGCAGCTACTCGATCTGCACAAGACGGTGGCGCCCGAGCGCGACGTGCTGCGGGGGCTAGTCCGCGAGCGCGAGCTGGTGAGCGAGGAAGCGTACCGTTACTTCCAAGACGTCGCTGATCACCTCGCGCGTGTTGAGGATGCCATCGATGTCTACCGTGAGGTGGCGAGTTCTGCGGTGGACATCTATCTTTCCTCGGGATCGAACCGGATGAATCGCATCATGAAGCAACTGACGGTTGTCGAGATCGGAAGAGCACACGTCTGAACTCCAGTCACCGTACAGGAAATC
>CAMTXY010000128.1:0-2669 GCA_947085795.1 uncultured Actinomycetes bacterium
GAGGGGTCGGCAAGACGACGCTGTCGGCCGCCCTGGCCAGCCTCTATGCGGCGCAAGGGCGCCGGGTCATCGCGATCGATGCCGATCCGGACGCCAATCTCGCCATCGCCCTCGGTGCCACGCCCGAACAGGCCGCTGCGTGTACTCCTCTCTCGGAGATGGACGGCCTCATCGAGGAGCGCACGGGCGCTCGCGCAGGCGCAAGGGGCATGTTCCGCCTCAACCCGGACGTCTCGGACGTGGTGGATCGTTGCGGGCTCGACGTCAACGGCGTGACGCTTCTCCGGATGGGTACGGTGGAGCGCGGCGGATCGGGATGCATGTGCGCGGAGAGCACCTTCCTCAAGGCGTTCCTGAGCCACGTGCTGAGAGAGCGTGACGACACCGTGATCCTCGACATGGAAGCCGGCGTCGAGCACCTTGGACGGAGCACGGCCGAGAGCGTGGACGTACTCGTGATCGTTGTCGAACCGGGTGCGCGCAGCCTCCAGACCGCTTCGCAGCTGCACTCGCTCGCCTCCGACATCGGCATCCCCGCGTTCGCCGCCGTCGCGAACAAGGTGCGCGGGTCCGAAGACGAGTCGTACGTGCGTGACCGGATCGGCGACGTGCCGCTTGTGGCGATCGTGCCGGAAAGCGATGCCGTGCGGACAGCAGACAAGGAGGGGCGTTCGCCTCATCAGGTGGATCCGGCTTTCGACGAAGCCGTACGCGCTGTGGCGGCCGCGCTCGACGACCTCGAAGGATAGGAATTCGGACCAGTGAGAACAGGAGGCCACGGATGCTGGTCATAGGAGAGAAGATCAACGTCATCAGCAAGACGCTGGGGACGGCGATGAAGGAAAGGAACAAAGGACCCATCCAGGAGATGGCGACCCTTCAGGTCGAGGCTGGGGCGCACCTTCTGGACCTGAACCTCGGGCCGGCGACCAAGAATGGTCCGGAGCTGATGGCATGGCTCGTTGAGACGGTGCAAGAGGCGACGCCCGATGTGAGGCTGTCGCTCGACACCATGAATTCCGAAGCCATGGAGGCTGGCCTGAAGCTATGCCGGAACCGCCCGATGATCAACTCGACCACAGCCGAACGCGCGCGACTGGAGACGTTCCTGCCGATGGCACGGGTATACGAAGCCGATATCATCGCCCTGGCCATGACCGAAACCGGCGTCAGTCGCGACTGCAACGAACGAGTCATGGCCGCCGCCGACATCATCGCGGCGATGATGGAGTTCGACGTACCACTCGAGCGCGTGTACCTCGACCCGCTTCTTCTGCCGGTGGGGGTCGCGCAGCAACAGGCGAAGGAAGCGATGGATGCCATCGCGATGTTCAAGGAACTCAACGACCCACCGCTCAAGACCGTCGTAGGCCTTTCGAACATCTACAACGGCTGTCCGGAGAACGTGAAGTCACCCCTGGCCGCCACTCTGTTGACCATGCTCATGTGCCGCGGATTGGATGCCGCGATTATGGACCCGATGGACGTGACTCTCATGACGGCGAAGAAGACCGTGGACGTCTTCACCAACGAGACCCTCTACTGTCACGCGTACCTCGACTGAGAACAGGGAAGCGAGAGTGAGGAAGGAACCGATGCCCGTGAGAACCCGAATCGGATGCGAGTGCGCACCTGACCTGACGATCGTGCGCGATGTCCTCGACCGACACGCCTTCGACCAAGGCGCGCTCATCGCTGTCCTTCAAGAGACCCAGGCGGCTTATGGATACCTGCCTGAAATGGCACTCGAGGAGATAGCGCGATATCGACATGTGCCGATCTCCCAGGTCTATGGGGTTGCGACCTTCTACTCACGGTTCCGGCTCGAGCCCCGAGGGCGCTCGATCGTGCAGGTCTGCCACGGAACAACATGTTATGTTTCAGGGGCTCAACAGATCACCGATGACATCGCTGACGAACTGGGTGTCAAAGTGGGCGGAACGACCTCCGACGGCGAGTTCACGCTCGAGAAGATCCCGTGCATCGGTCGTTGCGGGCTCGCACCCGTCGTGCTAGTGGACGACACGACTTACGGCAAACTGGATGCGAAGACCGTCAGCGAGACGATCGCGAGCGCGAGGAAGGAGGCCGCGGCTATGCATGTCGAGGTTGCGGCCTGCGAGCCCCCTGCGACCAGCGCCGAGGAGGTCTCATGATTCAGGAGGCGAGATCCGATGTCGTCATCGCCACCACCGCTAAGGGCGTGCGCGAGGTTCGCGTGTGCACGGGTTCCGGCTGTGCGCTCAGTGGGGCCCTTGAAGTTCTGAGCGCGTTCGAGTCCGCTGTCCAGAAGGCCGGCCTCGTGGGCATCAAGGTCCGGAAGACCGGTTGCCACGGGCTGTGCGCCGAGGGTCCACTCGTACTGCTGGCTACGGAGGGCACGTTCTACCCGAAGGTCAGCTTGGATATGGTCGATCGCATCGTCGACGAACACATCTGGCAGGGCAGAGTGGTTCGCGACTACCTGTACGTCGATCCGGCCACGGGCAGGAGAGTGCGTCGCTACAAGAATCTCAGCTTCGACAAGGAGCAGCGGCGTATCGCATCGCGAAACTGCGGCGTCATCGATCCCGAGAGCATCGATGACTACCTGGCAACGGGTGGGTACGGGGCACTCGAGAAGACTCTGGGCTCCATGAAACCGGAGGCGGTCATCCGTGTCGTCAAGC
>CAMTXY010000129.1:0-4025 GCA_947085795.1 uncultured Actinomycetes bacterium
GATGCGGCCGACGCACTCCAAGGGGCACATATACTTGCATACAGTGGACGTTCCAGCCAGCTGACGGAGAACGGTCTGCTCTTGAGGGCCGACATCCACCTGCTGTTCGACAGGCATCTCCTGTCAGTGCATCCGGAACATCGAGTGATCCGATTGGGGAGTCGACTGCGATCAACGGCCTATGCCGGACTTGAAGGTCGGTCGCTCGACAGACCGGAGAAAGACTCGGACGTACCCGCCGCGAATCGACTCGCAGTGCACTGGGCCGTTTTCGAGCGCGCAGCAGGCTAGAAACAGTAGGGGTTGCAGTGCATGAACAGACCATCTTTGCCACCGCCGCCACCTCCCACCTCGGCTGCCACAGCGAAATCCATGAAGGCGAACCGAGGCAAGGACACGAAGCCGGAGCTTGAGCTGCGCCGTCTGCTGCGCGAAGCCGGCCACCCCGGTTACCGGCTCCACTGGAAGAAGGCCCCCGGTCGTCCCGACGTCGCCTATCCCGGCCGCAAGGTCGCGATCTTCGTGAACGGTTGCTTCTGGCATCGTTGTCCGTACTGCGACCCATCGACGCCGAAGTCCCACTCGGAGTACTGGGAGGCGAAGTTCGCTGCGAACCGGGAGCGAGACGTCCGGAAAGTCGCGGAACTCGAAGCTGCAGGTTGGACGGTCGTCACGGTGTGGGAGTGCGAGCTCAAGAGCGCCAGCGATCGGGTGCTCCAGCGGATTTCCGAGGCCATCTGACATGGGTGCCCGCGACACCTACGGCAGGTACTGCTCCTCGATCGCCGTAACCGTACCGTCCCGGACTTCGATCCAGTACGGCACATCGCGAACCCGCTCCATGCCCGGGCTCATGCCGACGAAGAAGTCCTGCCACTGGTCCAGCAAGACCGAGTATCCCTCGGGATTCGTGCCCTCAGACGTGGACGTGAGCGTCACACGGATGCCGACTCGCACGGGGAAGGTCCGCAGGCGTGGATTGACGTTGCGGATCCAGAAGTCGTTCGGGGGCGGGGACTCTTCACCGGCCGCCGCAGCCGCCGCCGCAGCCTCGTCGCCGGTCAAGAGCTCCGCGAAGTCGACGGCGATCATCGTGGCGCCGGTCTCATTGACGACCGAACGGACGTAGCAGAAGTGGCGGCCATCCTCGGCGGCATCCACATCCTCAGTCGGCGCGGCGCTGTCCGAGGCGGTCGGTTCTTCCGAGGCGGGCTCTTCCGGTCCGGGCTCTGCGGTCAGCCTCGCCGTCAGTGAAGCGACCTCCGACTCCAACGCCTTGATGCGGGCGAGTGCAGCGTCACGCTCTTCCAGGGCCGATTCGATCCGCGACGCGGTCAGCGCGTTCATCAGGAGGCCGGTGACCAGTGCGGCTGCCAATGGAAGCACGACGAGAAGAACGATTCGGGTCTTGTGCGGGTCACTCATGGGGGTCTCCTGTCCCCGCTGCGGTACACGCGCCTCACATGCGAGTATACGAACACGCGTACGAGAATATACCCGGGTTTCGGGTTTCGTGCCTCGCCAGCGTGATGTCTCGAACAAACCTCTCGAACAAAGGGCACTCGAAGCTTGTTGAAATCTCCGCGTGGAGCGGTATGGTTGCATTGAAAGCTCCACACAGTGCATATCCACCCTCCACCCGGGAGGTCGCGTATGATCAGGGTCGCGGTATGGGGCACAGGCATGATGGGGCAGGGGCTGTTGCGCTACTTACTCGACCGCCCCGGAGATTTCGAGCTTGTCGGCGCAATCGACGTTGCGCCCGATCGCAACGGGCGGACCGTCGGAGACGTGCTTGGCGCCGAATGCGACGTGCTCATCACGGGCGATTACGAGTACGTGCTCGCGCGCAGGCCCGACGTCGTGTGCATCGCCACGGTGAGCAACCTGCACGAGATCACGTCCCAGGTCGAGTCGTCGATTCGGGCGGGCGCTGACGTCATCTCGATCGCCGAGACGCTCGCGTACCCGTGGGCGAGCGACCCCGAGTGGGCGGTACGCATCGACGCGCTTGCACGCGAGCACGAGGTGACGGTGCTAGGAACGGGTATCAACCCCGGGTTCGTGCTCGATGGACTCGTCGTCATGCTAAGCGCGGTCTGTCTGCGTGTCGATCGCATCGAAGCGAGTCGCGTCAACGACCTCTCGCCCTTCGGTCCCACGGTCATGGCCAGCCAGGGCGTGGGCACCACCGTCGAGCAGTTCGAGGCGGGCATCGCCGACGGCTCGATCGTGGGCCACATCGGCTTTCCCGAGTCGATCCACCTCATCGCGCGTGCGCTGTCGTGGGAGATCGACCGCATCGAGCAGACGCGCGAGCCGATCGTCTCGACCGTAGTGCGCGAGACCCCGCACGTTCGCGTCGAGCCCGGCCAGGTCGCCGGGTGCTGTCACGTCGCGCGAGGTTACAGCGGCGATGTGCTGCGCATCGAGCTTATCCACCCGCAGCAGATCCACCCGCACCTCGAGGGCGTCGACACCGGCGACTACATCACCATCCACGGCGACCCGACGATTCGGGTAGCGGGCGCCCCCGAGATTCCCGGCGGCAAGGGCACGTACGCGCTCGCCGGGAATTACATCCCGCTCGTGGTGGCGGCCGAACCGGGCATACAGACGGTAGTCGACCTGCCGATCCCGCGCTATCGCCCGCCTGCGAGCTGACCGCCCGCCCGCCGCGACATGCGGCCTTCGAGAGAGAGTGGCCCATGGCCGAGGAGAGGAGCCCCATCCGCGAACGGTGCGACTCCGGCGACTGGGTCGAAGTCGAGTGCGTGCTGCTCGAGCCGACCGATCGCTCGCCTAACGTTCCGCCCGAGACCGCAGCGACCCAGCTGCGCATGTGGATCAAGGGTTTCGCTCGCACAGCGGCTCTCCTCGGCGAGGAATGCGAGATCGAGACGATGACGGGGCGGACCGAGTGCGGGCGGCTCTCGGCGGTGATGCCGGGGTACACGCACACGTTCGGCACGCCGCCGCCCGAGCTCGCGAACGTCGGGCGCGACCTGCGCGCGCGGCTTGCAGCGTGGCGGGCCGCAGGTGGTAGAGGCGCTGCTAGCGGCAGCGCGGGTAGCGCCAGCGGCGACGCCAGGGCGGGTGGGGAGTGATGGGCGGGCGCTTCGACGAGATCATGGGACGCCGGAGCGAGATCATGGTCGGCGCGCTCGGCATGGACTACGCCGCGTTCGAGCGCAGCCCGGTCGCATTCGATTACGAGGCGATGATGGCGGCGCACGGCTACACGCTTGAGCGCATCCGCGAGATCCAGCGCGCGGCAGGCGTGGGCGGCACGCCGCTGCTGGAGATGCGCAACCTCACGGACCTCGTGCGATCGATGAGCGCACCGGGCCACGGCGCGCGGCTGTTCGTCAAGGATGAGGCCGCCAACATGGCCGGGTCGTTCAAGGACCGCCGTGCCTCGATGAGCATCCATGCGGCGCGCGAGAAGGGCTACGACGGCGTGATCGCGGCGACCTCGGGCAACTACGGTGCCGCGGTCGCGAGCCAGGCGGCGCGGGCGCAACTCGCCTGCATCATCTGCCAGGAGACGTTCGACTCTCGTCACGTCGGGCAACCCGAGATTCTGGAGAAGTCCCGCATCTGCGAGGCGTTCGGCGCCGAGGTCGTGCAGCTCACCGTGGGTCCCGAGCTCTTCGCCCACATGCTCGACCTGCTCGAACAGACCGGCTACTTCGCCGCTTCGCTCTACTCGACCTACGGCGTCTCGGGAATCGAGACGCTTGGCGCCGAGATCGCCGAGGAGATGCGGGCGTTCACCGGAGCTCCGCCGACCTACGTGGTGATCACGCACGCCGGCGGCGGCAACACGACCGGCACCGCTCGGGGCCTGAAGCGCACGGGTGCGGACGCGACGAAGATCGTGAGCGCGTCGGTGGATCTGAGCGGTCTGCACATGGCCAGCGACCGCGACTTCAACCGCAAGAGCTTCACGACCGGCCACACCGGCTTCGGCGTCCCGTTCGCGACATGGCCGGATCGCGCAGACGTACCCCGCAACGCTGCGC
>CAMTXY010000130.1:0-2724 GCA_947085795.1 uncultured Actinomycetes bacterium
ACCGCCGGGTTGACGCGGACGCTGACCGTTGCAGTCACACCGTGAGCCCCATCGGGAGCGGTGACAACCAGGGCGCCGCTGACGAGGGCGCACGTGAGCGCGAGGACGAGTGTGGTCCCCGGCCCTATCCGCCTCCTCCTTCGGAAGACATGCATCGCTTGTCACCAACCGCTCATCGCCATATCTATTGCGTTCATCGGACAATCTATATCCGAACTGAGTGATGAAAGGCGGAGAACAGGGATCCAACCGACGAACGGTCGCCGCGCGACCCAGCATATGGACCGATCGGGTATTCGACAAGCGGTCTATATAGCTGGTGGGAGCCGCTCGTTCGCGGGAACATACCAGCGAAGGGGACGGGGGGCGGGCGCGACCGGGATGGCGGGATGGCCGACTGGCAGGAGGGTTGGGCTCATGGACGCTTACACACCGGTCAAGGGCAAGTGCATGTGGTGGCGTGAGACGCTCGACGAGGAGGAGCGCCACGACACAAGGGTGAAGCGGGAGGATGTCAAGGTTCTGTGCACGTGTTTCGTGGAGGGGCATTTCTGGACCTACCGTCAAGCCGAGATGCCTGCCGACTGCCCCCAGTGTCGACACTGCCGCTACTACATCAGGCACGGCTGAAGCGGCGCTCTCGAAGCCCCGCCGGATCGAACACCCGGAAGGCTCCGAAGCGGCCTCGCCTCGTCAGTCCCGTGCGGCCTCTCGACCGTCCCTGATTCTTGCTGCATACTTGCCGAGGAACGAACCGATGAGGAGCCGTATGGACTTCGCTGACCTCGGCCTCCGGTCCGAGGTGCTCGCCAGTATCGAAGCGCTCGGGTACGAATCGCCGACACCTATCCAGGAGAGGGCCATCCCCGTCGCTTTGGCGGGAGGAGACCTACTCGCCCGCGCACAGACCGGTACCGGCAAGACGGCGGCGTTCGTGCTCCCCACGCTTCAGCGCATATCTCACAAGGGACGCATCGCGGCCCTCATCGTCACGCCGACCCGCGAACTCGCGGTCCAGATCGAGAAAGTCGCACGCGTCGTCGCGCGCCACACGCACCATGCCGTGCTGGCTGTGTACGGCGGCGTCGGCTACAAGGCCCAGCTCAAGGCGTTGCATCACGGTGTCGACCTGCTCGTTGCGACGCCGGGACGCCTGCTCGACCTGCAAGACCGGGGTGATGTCGACCTGAGCCGCGTCGAGGTGCTCGTGCTCGACGAGGCCGACCGCATGCTCGATATGGGGTTCTGGCCCGATGTGCGCCGCATCCTGCGCTTGCTGCCGAAAGAGCGGCAGAACATGCTGTTCTCAGCGACGCTTTCCGACGCGGTATTGCGTGTGATCGGTGACACGCTGACAGACCCGGCCCGCATCGACGTGGCACCGTCTTCGACACCGGTCGACGCGGTCGACCAGCTCGTCTACCCGGTAAGCTCGATGCAGAAGACAGAGCTGCTCGTCGCGCTTTTCGCCGCGATTCCCGAGTATCGCGTCATCGTGTTCACGCGAACCAAGGTGCGAGCCGATCGGCTCGCCGCAGCGCTGAGCTCCAGCGGGGTGCAGGCTGCGACCGTGCACAGCGACCTGTCGCAAGTCACGCGCGAGCGGACACTGGAGAACTTCCGCAGCGGGAAGCACGCGCTGCTTGTCGCCACCGATGTCATGGCGCGCGGAATCGACGTCGAGAGCGTCACGCACGTCGTCAACTACGACGTCCCCGAGCGCGTGGAGGACTACCTCCACCGTATCGGCCGCACCGCTCGCGCCGGCGAGGCCGGCACCGCCATCACGCTCGTGTCGCACGAGGAGCTCTCACTGCTCGCCGAGATCGAGCGGGTCATGCGGCACGTGCTACAGATTCGCGACGTCGAGGGCTTTAACTATCGCGATCGCGTCGTGCCGCGCGAGGACCGTCAATCCGCTTCGGCGAAGCCCCGCTCGCTTTATAGCGGCGGCGTGCTTGGGCGCCGGCGTGGACCCAAACGCCGCGGGCCGGGTCGTCGATTCTAGGTCGCCGGTTTCCGGGTCGCCGGGCGAGACGCTCGAGCACGAGACGAGGCGACGAGGTGCGACGACTGCCGAAGAAAGACAAGCTGTTCATCCTAGGCGGCATCCTGCTCGGGACGCTGCTCGGCGCACTTGACAACACCATCGTCGGTCCGGCGATGCCGCAGATCGTCCAGGAACTTGGCGGCATGCAGCTCCTGGCGTGGGTGTTCACCGCCTACGCACTCACGAGCACGATCGCCGTACCCATCGTCGGCAAGCTCGGTGATCTGTACGGTCGCAAATGGTTCTACCTTGGCGGCATCTCGGTGTTCCTGGTCGGCAGCGCGCTGTCGGGTGCTGCGGGCTCGGCTCCGTTGAATGCGCTTGTGGAGGCGGCGTTCGGCGGCTCGTACGCGATGGTGCAGCTCATCGTGTTCCGGGCGCTGCAAGGAGTCGGTGGCGGCGTGATGATGGCGAGCGCGATGGCGCTCATCGGCGACCTGTTCCACGTACGCGAACGCGGGAAGTACCAGGGCATGTTGGGCGCGACGTTCGGGCTGGCCAGCGTAATCGGACCGGTGGTCGGAGGGTATCTGACCGACGCGATCTCGTGGCGCTGGATCTTCTACGTGAACCTGCCGATCGGCCTGCTCGCGTTCGCGGTGCTCGTCCGCGCGATTCCGACACCGCAACGCGGACAGCGCCACGCGGTCGACTGGTGGGGGTCGCTCGCGCTC
>CAMTXY010000131.1:0-1480 GCA_947085795.1 uncultured Actinomycetes bacterium
ATGGCGACCCAGCCAACACCAGGAATGGAAACCGCTACCGGAAGGGCGGCAGCGTAAGGCGCATCCCCAGTCGGATCCACGCTCCCCACCGGGTCTCCCGCGCAGTACTGGTACGCGCTCTCCTCGCCGTCGTCGCGGGCGGGATCCTTCGTGAGGAAGCGCGCGGTGGCCGGGTCGTAGTGGCGGGCCGAGAGGTAGTAGGTCTGCGAGTGGGCGTCGTAAGTGTAGCCCGCGTAGCGTAGCGGCTGGCGAGCAGCGATCGCCGAGGCCACCGCCGACGTGATGCCGGTGACCGCGTTCGCCGTTAGCGAGAGCACGCGCCCGTAGGGGTCGTAGGTGTAGCGCGCGAAGGGCGCGCCTGCGGTGTCCGTAAGCGCGGCGACGTCGATGGTCTAGATGACGTCCTGTTCAATGGTAGTAGGAACCCAGACTCCGATGACAGCGTCGAGCTGATAATCAGACGTTGTTCGTCCTCTTCAATCAAGTTCTGATCTTCTTTGGCCACAACGATCGGCCATAGAGTACTTGCGGCGGCGGTACTATCGACACTGGAGTTCACGAAGGAATCGGGGTGTGGGCTCGTCGGCGGAGTCCGCGATTACCGCACGTTGAGAAACTCCTCGATGCTCATGCGGACGTCGTCGGCGATCTTGCGGAGCAGCAGTGGGGCGATGTCGCGCCCCTTGTGGAAAGGAACCGCAGTGACACGGCCGTCAGGGTGCCGGAACTGCTTGTGCGAGCCGCGCTAGCGTACCTCCTCGAAGCCGTGCGTGCTTAGAACCGCGACGACCTCACGCGGCTTCAGGACCGGGATCGAGCCCAACTTCAGGCGACCTGGATGGCGCGAACACCGACGAATTGCGACTCGAGCCCGGGCTCTCCGTCCTCCAGGAGCATCTCGACCACCTCACGAAGGTTCTCCTCGAGCTCATTGTTGTCCGCAACCTGGGTGTGTGCGCCAGGCCATCCCGGCACGTAGCCGATGAGCAGGCCTGTCTCAGCATCTCGTTCGACCACCACCTGGAACGTTCTCATGGCGCGCACACCTCCTTCCCCAAAGATACCGCGTCCGCAGGTCTCCGGACAAACTACGCGCACCGGCTTGCTCGCCGAGAACTGGCGCGTGGATTCCGGATGAGATCAAGCGTTGGCCTGAGTCATGAGGGCACCCCATTTACGGCGCGAGAAGCTGTGTGCGCCGAGAGCGCAGAGCGAGGTCCTTACCGAGGCCTGACCGGATTCTTGCCGGGGGCTGGTCTCGGTGCAGTGTCGGGTTGCTAGCCCGACGACTATGCAGTCACAAAGCCGGGCAGCGGGCTGTTGAGCAACTCAAACCCTTCCTCTAGCACGCGGCTCGATGACATACGTCGCCCTTGTGGGCAGAAGCCCTGGCGTTAGGAGGGCGCCTTTCGCGTGATTCAGAAGGCCGAGCACGAGCGCCGTCAGGTCAACCGCGCCCGCAGACACTGCCCCTAGGGCG
>CAMTXY010000132.1:0-3879 GCA_947085795.1 uncultured Actinomycetes bacterium
ATCGTCGACAAGCACGGCGTGAACCAGTTCTACACCGCACCGACCGCCATCCGTGCGCTCATGAGGCTCGGTGAGGAGTGGCCCGAGAAGTATGACCTCTCGACGCTGCGCGTACTGGGAACGGTTGGTGAGCCCATCAATCCTGAGGCATGGATGTGGTACTACCGTAACATCGGCCGGGAGCGCATTCCGATTGTGGACACCTACTGGCAGACTGAGACAGGCGGGCATGTCATCACGAACCTACCCGGCGGCACGCCGATGAAACCGGGTTCGGCCACCCGTCCGTTCTTCGGCGTTCAGCCGATCGTTCTCAACGAGGACAAGACCGAGACCGAGACCGGCTACGGTGGTCGGCTATGCATCAAGTTCCCGTGGCCAGGTATGCTGCGCGGCACGTGGGGCGACCCCGAGAACGCACGCGTCAAGGAGGTCTACTTCACGACCTTCCCGGGCCTCTACTTCACCGGTGACGGTGCGCGTAAGGACGAAGACGGCTACTACTGGCTGCTCGGTCGCGTCGACGACGTCATCAACGTTTCGGGACACCGCATGGGCACCGCTGAAGTCGAGAGCGCGCTCGTGTCGCATCCCGCGGTCGCCGAGGCCGCCGTGGTGGGCTTCCCCCACGAGATCAAGGGCGAGGGAATCTACGCGTACGTCATCCTCAAGGGTGGCGTCGAGGGCGGCGATGACCTCGTCAAACAGCTCGTCGGCCACGTGCGCAAGGAGATCGGGCCTATAGCCAGCCCGGACGCCATCCACTTCGTGCCCGAGCTACCAAAGACCCGTTCCGGTAAGATCATGCGCCGCATCGTACGCAAGATCGCTGCGGGTGAGACCGACATAGAGGCCTTCGGCGACATCTCGACGCTGGCCGACCCCTCGATCGTCAGGACGATTCTGGACACGCGTCCCAACGTGTAGACGGACCGGTCGGTGACCGGATGATTGACGCGGACCCCGCGTACTCCCTGCAGTGGGGGGTACCGGGGTCCGTGCGGGGTCCGTGCGCATGCGGAAAACACGCCTCTCAGCAGCCGTTCGTGGTAAACTTGCCAACGGTTTTGTGCGTCTCGCTACGTGAAAGGACGAATCCCCCCTTATGGCTTTCAACGACCTGTTCCTGCGTGCTGCCCGACTCGAGCCGACGGAGCGCACGCCCGTCTGGATGATGCGTCAAGCCGGCCGCTACATGGCTGAGTACCGCGCCATCCGTGAAAAGTACGGCTTCCTCGAGATGTGCGGTACTCCCGAGCTCGCGGTCGAGGTCACGCTGCAGCCGGTCGATCTCGTGGGCGTCGACGCGGCGATTCTCTTCTCCGACATCCTCGTATCCTTTCCGGGCATGGGTCTGGACCTCGAGTTCGCCAAGGGCGAGGGTCCGGTCATCCACAACCCGATTCGCTCCGTTGCCGCCATCGAGAAGCTGCGGGTCGCCGACGCATACGAGGCCACCGGCTACGTGATGGAGGCGATCCGGATCTTGCGGGGCGAGCTCGAGCACAAAGTGCCGCTCATCGGTTTTGCCGGCGCGCCGTTCACGTTAGCCAGCTACGCGATTGAGGGTTACGGCACCCGGGACTACGAGTACACCAAGGCGCTCATGTGGGGCGAGCCGGCCGCGTGGGACACCCTGCTCGGCAAGTTCTCCGACACGACGATCGCGTACCTCAAGGCGCAGATCGATGCCGGTGCGCAGGCCGTGCAGCTTTTCGACAGCTGGGTCGGCTACGTCGCTCCGCGCGACTACGAGCGTTACGTCCTGCCGCACAGCGCGCGCGTGCTCGCCGAGGTCAAGGCCCACGGTGATGCGGTCGTCGACGGCGGCGTGCCGGTCATCCACTTCCCGAACGGCGCCACCTCGATGCTCGACCTGGCCCAGAAGGCCGGTGGTGACATCATCGGTGTGGACTGGCGTCTCGATATGAGAAAGGCCGTCGAGATCATCGACTCGCGCTTCGGTATCCAGGGCAACATCGACCCGGTCGGTCTGTTCGCTCCCGACGACGAGATCGAGCGGATGGTGATCGAGATCCTCGAAGCCGTCGGCACGCGTCCCGGCCACATCTTCAATCTGGGTCACGGCATCCACAAGACGAGTGATCCCGAGAAGGCCCGCACGATGATCCGCTTCGTGCACGAGCACTCCGAGCGCATCCGGTCGGGGGCCGGCGCGTGACGGCGTCGTCGCGACAGGGCGCAGACGCGGTACTCGTGCTCGCGTACGGCGGGCCGACCAACATCGACGAGGTCGAGCCGTTCATGTGCGAGCTTATGGGGACGCGCCCTTCCGAGGAGGTCTGCGAACGGGTGCGTCGCCGGTACCTGGCCATCGGTGGGGGCTCCCCGCTGCCGGCGATCGTAAGCGAGTTCGCGGCCGCGCTCGAATCGAGCATGGTCACGACCGGTGCGCCGATACCCGTCGACGTCGGTTTCCGCTACACGGCGCCACGCATCGCCGACACGCTGGCCTCCATGTACGAGAACGGAGTGCGCCGGGTCGTCACCGTCGCGCTCTCGCCGTTCGAATCCAAGACGACCACGCAGGCGTATCGCAGTGCGGTGGACGCAGCGGTCGACGATCTGCCCGGTATGGAGATCGTCGAGGCGCCTCTCCTGAATGAGATTCCGGCGTTCGTCGAGATGCACGCCGGGCTCTTGAGCGTCGCCTTGACCGATCTGCCTGAAGCGGTCTCGGGAAAGGCGCTCATCGTGTTCTCGGCCCACAGTCTCCCAGTCGAGGACCTGCAGCTGCCTGCCGATCCGTACGTGCAGGGTCTCCACGCCGCGTGCGACCGTGTTGCCGCACGCATCGGTCTGGAACCGGGAGCGCACTGCACCGTGCTGCCCGACATCGACGCCTACGGTTCCCCGAGTGGTGTCAGGCGTTGGCTCCTCGCATATCAGTCCAAAGGACAACGTGGGGGCGAATGGCTCGGCCCTGCACTTGAGGACGTCATCGACGCAGCGGCGGCGCAAGGCTACACAGCCGTCGCGGTGTGTCCGATCGGGTTCGCGACTGAACACATGGAGACACTCTACGACCTGGACATCGTCGCTGCGGATCGTGCACTCGGGCACGATATCGAGTTCGTCCGGTCCGCGACGCCTAACACCCACCAGACGCTCGTGCTCGCGGTAGGAGATGCCGTCCGGTCAGTCCTTGGACCCGATGTGACCATCGGGTCGTAGCGCACCGGCGACCACACCGTTCATCTCTCGTCGGAGAAGGAGTCTGCACGTGAAGCACATCATCATCATCGGCGGAGGTGTCGCCGGGCTCGGCGCAGCCTACAAGGTCAGGCGCGCAGCCGAAGAAGGCAAAGACGTCACTTTCACCCTCGTCGAGAAGGACGATCGGCTCGGTGGTAAGATCGTCACTGAGCATGTCGCGGACGAATGGGGCGGCACCGGGGGCGCTCGCTTCATCGTCGACGGAGGACCGGATTGCTTCCTGACCGAGAAGCCCGGGGTGCATCGCATCGCGAAGCTGACCGGGATCTTCGATGACGAGCTGCCGACCGACGACTCGCGCAAGAAGACGTGGATCCTCTCCCGCGGTCGGCTGCACGAGATGCCCGACGGCGTGATGATGTTCGCGCCGACGAAGTTCGTGCCGTTCGCGACCACGGGGCTGTTCTCGTGGCCGGGCAAGATCCGCATGGGCATGGATCTACTCATCCCGCGCAAGGAGCGCTGGGCCGAAGGGGAGACTGCCGAGCAGCACGATGAGACGCTCGAGAGTTTCGTCGTGCGTCGCATGGGGCGCGAGTGCCTCGACCGGCTTGCCGAGCCGCTCGTCGGCGGCGTGCACGCGTCCGATCCCGCACAGATGTCTCTGGCCGCCACCTTCCCGCGTCTGCTCGAGATGGAGCA
>CAMTXY010000133.1:0-6165 GCA_947085795.1 uncultured Actinomycetes bacterium
ATAGAGGCGGACGCCCTCGGGGCCAAAGTGCACCAGCCCGCCCGCGAAGTGCGCGAGGATACCGATCTGCAACGCGATCAAGATCCAGATCGGCACCGAGTCGAATCGCCGGACCCACCTCCACACAAGCCCGCCGACCACGAAGAACATCGCAAGGTAGACGTAGTACTCCCACTGCGCAGTGAAGTACACGGCAGCGATCATCCCGATGAGCAGAACCGTGTTCGTAAGCAAGAACCGGTCGACGCGGTTCAGGCGAAGCTGCCCCACGGCCTACTGCCCCGAGGGCACGCGCTTGGCCTCTGCCGGGACAAAGCCCACCACGCGCGCTTGCCCGTCTACGATCTCGACCGACTGTATGTCGAGACCCTCCATGCGAGCGAGGCGACTGTTCACGAACGAGATCAGGTACTCCTCGCCATAGCGGAAGTACTCGGAAGGAACCTCCCAGCCGGCGACCTCGGCGGCCTGGATCGACCCTTCCGCCTGATTGCCGGTGACAAACGCATCGCCCTTGATGTACACGGGGTAGGTGACGCCTCCGTACGTGAACAGTCCCGACGCCTCGGCCTGGTTGCCGCCCAGCAGACGGATCTGAACGTTCCTGGCCGGGAAATCCGGATGGCGGTTCATCGACAGTGCTGCGGAAAGCTCTGCTTGCGTGAAGGTCGCATCGATTGGCTTGGACCCCGAATACACCATCTCGGTGCCCGCATACTCGCCGTCCGCCGGCACGTTGTCCAGCGCGATGCCCGCCTTCTCGACTGCGCTCCGGTAGTCAGCCTCCGTGTATGTCACGCCAAGGTCTTTGGGTGAGCCGGCGCGTGATAGCAACCACCAGCCCGCCCCGGCCAGCGACAGAAGTAGCAGCGCGACCACACCGACGGCAACGAGACAACCTCTGCCTTTGCGCTTCTTGCGGGGATCCGGTGCCACGTCGTTCATGATGCGCCCTTCTGTCGTCCCCGAGCCCCACCGCCATCGGTAGCGGGCCTCCAACGCGTCAGTATAGCATCACGAACCCGGCATTCATTCGTGTGTATCGGAGCGTGTATCGTGTTTCGTGGCCTGTGGCCCGAGTCAGCCCGAAGGCCGTCGCACGGAGAACCGGCGTCGCGCTGGTCGGGCCGTGCGTCGGCGCGGCTCCTCGACGGCGCTTCCTCACAGATGGGCGAAGGGCAGCGCGCGCACGTCCTCGCCGAGCGGCAGAGTCGAGGATCCGGGCGTCACCCGGTGCGGCGGTCTCGCCGGGAAGGGCCGCGAACAGGGCGCGGATCTGGTCGCCGAGCCGCGGGGTCGGCGTCTCGTTCAGCTTCGCCTCGACGGGGACGAGGCGGCCCTCGTGGCGCACGAGCAGATCCACCTCGCTGCGGCCCGCGACCCCAGCGAGCGGGCGATGTCCGTCATATCGAGCGTGGTCGCGGTCCGGGCGGCGATCATCCGCACAAAGGCATCGAAGGTCCGCAGATCACCGACGTTGCGCAGCATCCGGACGTCGCGCTCGAGGTAGGTGGCCACGTTCAGGTCGGCGATGTGCAGTATTGCATTCAAGATGCATTATTGCACAATCCCATACTCGCGCCACCACTCGAGCCATCTCCTCACCGTTCGAGGAATCCCTGGAGCGGCTCGCCGTCAGTTCCGATCACGCGTGCGTCGATGGCGCTCCCGAACGCGTCATGGAGCGCGGCGAGACCGGACGCGCGGGCCCTCCGCCCGGTCTTGACTTCGAACGCGCTGACCTTCGTCCCCAGGGTCGCCACGTAGTCGACCTCCCGGTCTCCGTCGCGCCAGTAGTACACGCTGCCGCCGATCGCCGCCGATCGCGCTACCAGGTGGGTACCGACGCAGGACTCGACGAGCCTGCCCCACCAAGCGGCGTCGGACCGCGCCTCGGCGAAGGACCGCGGCGACATCACGCTCATGAGCGCGTTATTGTGCACCTGCAGCTTGGGAGCCGAAGCACGTCGCCGAACGTTCGCACCGGCGTACTTCTGGAGACCGGAGACCAGGCCAGCCCCGGCCAGCAGGTCGAGATAGTGCGCTACCGTCGTGGCGTTCCCTACGTCGTCGAGTTCTCCGAGCATCTTGCGTAGACTGAGCTCGCGGCCCGAGTACTCGCATCCGAGGTACAGGACGCGTCGCAGTACCGCCGGCTTGTCCACGCGCACCATGTGAAGGACGTCGCGCGAGATCGTGGTCTCGATCACAGCGTTCCTCACGTACTCGCGCCACCGGGCCTCGTCACCGATCAGCGTGGCAGCGCCGGGGTAGCCGCCGAAGAAGACGAACGTCTCGAGATCCCAGCCGAAGGCGTCTCGGCACTCGGGCCAGGTCCAGTGCGTCGCATGGAGCGTCTCGAATCGGCCGGTGAGACTGTCGCCGAGCCCGCGGTCGACGAGATGCGGCGACGAGCCGAGCATGATGACTCGTATGTCTCGCGACTCACGAGCGTCCTCGTCCCACAGGCGCTTGACCACGTCCGACCAGCGAGCGATCTTCTGGACCTCGTCCAGAGCGAGCACGCACGGTTCGCCCGAGTCGGAGTAACGCGCCCGCGCCGTGGCCCACTGCGCGTAGATCCAGTCGCGGGTCTGGTTCTCCGGCGCATCCGCGCTCGCGTAGTGCGACCACAGCGGCAGACCGTCCAGCGCCTGGAGCACAGCCGTCGTCTTACCGACCTGCCGAGGACCTCGGAGCACCTGCATATGACGACGTGGCTCCATGAGACGCTGCCGCACGATTCCCACAACCGAACGTTCGAACACGGCGCGCACACCCCGTCTCAGGACGTTTGTTCAGTAATGTGCACTATTTTGTTCAGTAATGTGCACAGAGTCAAGTCGTCGTGGTCCCGGGGATTCTTGCGCGCAAGGACAGCCGCGCGTTCCCGTGGGCGTCAGCTGCGCGGCTCGATCCACTCCCAGACGGCCTTCGCGAAGAGCCGGAGATCCTCGCTCCGCGCGAGAGCGGCGTGGATGCGGGCGTCGTCGACAGCGAGGTACTCGTGGGCCAAGAGGTTGCGTAGTCCGGCCGCCTCGGTCAGACGCCCGCCGAGCTCAGCCGGGAGCGCGCCCAAGGCGACGAGCGCGGTGAGTGCATCGCGGTAGCTGTCCAAGCGCCGCCAGTCGCTGGCGACGGCGACGTGCGCCGCCGCGTCGAGCATCGCCTGCAGCGCGACGAAGAGCCGGTGCTCGAGTTCATAGCGCAAGCCCTCGGCGTCCGCCGAGGAGTATTCGGCCGCCGACGTCGGCAGGCGCAACGCGATGGCGTCGCACTCGAACACGATGCGATCGAGGCATTGCCTGACGACCGTCCTATCGATCCCGCTCAACGGCGCCCACCTTCTCCCCGAACCGGTCATCCAGCATGCGCAACATGGGTGCGAAATCCCACAGCGCCGTTGCTGCGCGCACCTCGACCTCCGCCGCACGGCGGCTGGCCCGCCCGAACACTCGCGAACCGCCCACCAGCGCGCGCTGCGTCACCAGGACGCCGGCATCGGGCAGGACAAGGACGTCGACCTCGGAGCCGCCGAGCGCTGACGGCAGCCGCGCCATGAGATCGGCACGCAGCCTCCAGCGCTCGTCGGCATCGGCGTCCGCGCGCGGCAGCACGGCGACATCGACGTCGGAAAGCGGGGAAAGACGTCCCCTGGCCGCGCTGCCGAACAGCCACGCCGCCTCGACGTCGTCCCGGGCGGCGAAGAAGGCGCCGACCAGCTCCGCGATGCGCTCCGGGTCGGCGGCGGCGTGGCGGTCCGGAGCGACCGGGGAGTAGGTCGAGGACTCCTCGCGAACCTCGGTGGCGGCTACGACATCGCCACCCGTGAACGCGTCGAGAGCCGCAGCTATCAGCCCGCTGCGCGAGTATCGCTCACGCGCCGCATACGCGTCGGCGCGGGCGAGCGTCCCTTCGGGGAGCGTGATGTTGAGGCGCTTGAACACGTGTGTAGTGTATCACGCAATGTGTATCGATGTGTATCCATCGTGGGCGAGCACTCTCTGCACTCTCTGTCGGCACGCCTCTCCTTGTCCGCTCTACCGCAGCGCCGCAGTCACGGCGTTTCGCACCGTCTGAGATACCGCCGCCGGGCCGCCGAAGTACGTCACGCGCAATATGGCCTCCTTGTTGGCGGTAAGGGTGTTGCGCACGGGGGTCGGCAGCTCGCCGGTGCGGGTCAGCAGCAGCGGGTTGCTCGCGCGGCCAAGGAAGGCCGAGGCCCCGAGCGCGTCTGCGGGGACGTCTCCGCGGGCGATACCGACGCCCGACCACGAGAGCAGCCCGGCGGAGGTGGCCCAGTTCGCGAAGGCGACCGACTGCTCGTGGGTGCCGGTGCTGGCGGCCACGCGTGTGGCCGCGCCAGATACGTGGGCGTCGATAGCCGCCACGGTGCCGGCCGTGACCCGGGCCGCCGGGCCGACGACGTCGACATCGGTGGTCCCGCAGTAGGTAAGGGCCGCCTTGACCTTGGCGTTGACGGCCGCTGAGTTGTCAGTGAGCAGGATGGGGCGGTCGTGGGCGAAGGCCACAGGGCCTGCCACAAGGGCGTCTGGGAACTCGCGGCCGATCCGGCTCCATGGAAGCGCCCCCTCACGCACTCAAGATGCGAGAGGGGCTCGCAAGCGAAATATAGCATTTCGCATATATTCAGACAATGCAGTAGTGCGCCCCGGCCTGGAGATGCGATCCGTACCGTAATGTGCTCCGAACATCCCGAGATGGGCCGGTGAGGCCGCTAAGCCCCGTTACCCTCACATCCCCCGCTCCCTCATCGCCTTCACGATGAAGCTCGCGACATCCACGCCCTTGGTCCTGCGTCCGAACCCGGCATCCATTCCCCAGGCGCGCGCGAGCTCGTCGGTGACCTGCGTGCCGCCGCTGATAAGCAGCAGCTTGTCACGCACGCCCTTCTCGGCAGCGAGATCTGCGAGCTTCTGCATCATGGTGCGGTGAATCTCGCCGTGGGTGATGATCGTCGAGATGAGGACCGCCGAGGCAGCATGCTCGACAGCCGCGTCAAGCACCTTGTCGATAGGGACGCTCGTGCCGAGATACGTCACCGCGAACCCCCACTTCTCGAGCCCGCCGTGCTTGATGTCGAGAATCTCGCGCATGCCCACCGAGTGCTCGTCGTTGCCCACGGTGGCCGCGATGACCTTGAGGCCGCGGTGGGCCACGAACTCGCGGATCTCCTCGTCGGTGAGCACCTCGGGAGGCTCGAGGATCACGAGCGTGGCCGGGTCGATCGCCACGTCGAGGCGGCCCTTGAGTTCGCACAACGTCCCCTCGGCAGGGTGCATGACACGCTTGTGGATGACCTCGCACTCGGCCAGGTTCATCGCCCGGCCGAGCACCAGCGCTGCCGCCTCGGCCACGTCTGCGGCGACAGGCAGGAACATCGTCACCACGACAACGCCGTCGCCGGCCCACTCGACCTCAGGTCTGATGAGGCCGCGCTCGCGCAGCTCGGCGGTCGCCTCGAGCCGCACGTTCACGTTGTCGGTCGGGTCGTGCTCGTCGATGTAGGGCACCTTGGCGTCGTCGCAAAGCGTACAGCCACCCACAAGCTGACAAGGCGATGTCTCGCCCGCCGAGGAGTCCTCGACGCCCCCGACGCCCTCGACGCCCTCGGGCAGATGATTCACCCCGAAGTGGTGGCAGACCGGCGCGAGGTAGTCGTCGGCACGCGGCACGATCGTGCCGACCGCCACCCCGCCGCCGCTCTCGCGCGCGATGCCGTCGTCGTGCGTCTCCGGGTACTCGCCTGAGTCCACGAAGTACGCCTTCTCGACACCGGCGAAATACCCGCCATCACGCCGCATCGCTTCCAAGAAGAGTACCGCGCGCTCCTTCAGTTCGCGTACGCGCCCCGCGAGCTCAGGAGCTTCGCGGTCCACGCGCACCATCTCACGCAGGCCGTCCATCCCGACAAGCGACTGCTTGGCGGTATCCACCGCGGCCACGTTGTTGTAGTGCCACGGCACGTTGCGGCCCTCGTCCGGCGTGATGGTCGACTGGATGTCTGCCGAGGTCAGCCGCGAGACGAGCAGGTTCATCACGTGCGCGACCGTCGCCTCGCGCCCGTCGGACTCCATGTAGCGCGTGTTCTGCTGCGCGCGCATCTTGTACTCGCCGAAAAGGTCGCGCAGCGCGATCGCGTAC
>CAMTXY010000134.1:0-4645 GCA_947085795.1 uncultured Actinomycetes bacterium
GGGACCGGTTCCAACCCCTGACCTCGGATCAGACCCGCGCCCTCGCCTCGGGCATGATGGACGACCGTCAGCTGCAGTCCTTCGAGAACCACAGGGAGGTCGATTTCGCGTACTCTCTGTCCGGCGTCGGACGCTTCCGCGTCAACGTCTTCCATCAGCGCGGCTCCATCGGCATGACGTTGCGCCGTGTGGCGACCGAGCGGGCGACCGTCGAGGATCTCGGTCTGCCGTCCGTTGTTCGCAAGCTTGCCGACGAACCGCGCGGGCTCGTGCTCGTGACGGGAACCGCCGGCTCGGGCAAGACGACCACGCTCGCGGCGATGATCGATCACATCAACTCGTCCCGTGAAGGGCACATCGTGACCATCGAGGACCCGATCGAGGTCCTGCATTGCGACAAGAAGTGCATCGTGAACCAGCGCGAGATCGGTATCGACACCGAGAGCTACGGCGATGCGCTGCGCCACATCGTGCGGCAGGATCCCGACATCATCCTCATCGGTGAGATGCGCGACCACGAGACGGTGTCGGCCGCGCTCACGGCGGCTGAGATCGGGAACCTCGTGCTCTCCACGCTCCACACGATCGATGCCACTGAGACGATCACGCGCATCATCGACTTCTTTCCGCCGTACCAACAGAAGCAGATCCGCCTCATGCTCGCTTCGACGCTCAAAGGCGTCGTCTCGCTGCGGTTGATCCCTTCGATCAACGGCGGGCTCGTGCCCGCGGTCGAGGTGATGGTCATGACCGGTACCATCCGCGAGTACATCAACGACCCGGACAAGACCTATCTGATCAGAGACGCGATGGAGGAAGGCGACTACTACGGCATGCAGACCTTCGACCAGAGTCTGCTCAAGCTGTACACGGATCGGCTCATCACGCTTGACGACGCCATCGCCATGGCCCATAACGCGCACGACTTCAAGATCAAGATGCGGCAGTTGGGCATCGACCCGCAGTCGGCTGCGGAAAGCGGCGTGTACTAGCGCGCTCTTCGCTGCAACGTGCCCTATCGCAACGTGCCGAGGAGCCGGTCCACTTCCTTGGGCATCGAGCCCAGACCGCCCATATGCTGCTTGAGGTAGCTGTTCTCCATCAGCAGCTTCATGGTGATCATGAAGTAATCGCGCTTGAACGGCGACATCGTCGGGAGGCGCTTGAGTTTACCCATGTAGAAGCGCCGGTAACAGTCGATGACCTGTTTCATGAGCTCGTCGGTCGTCATGGCGATCGGCTTGACGACCGGCGCGACGAGATTGTAGTCCTCGTAGTCGTAGCTCACGATGTGCGGCTTGAGATCCTCGTACATGTCCGCGTACGGCCAGGGCGCGATGGTGAGGAAGAACGCGAGATCCGGGTCGTAGTGTTTGGCCAGCTGGAACGTCGCCTCGATCGTCTCGGGCGTATCGGTGGGCAGGCCGAGCACGAGGCTCGTCTCCGAGATCATATCGTGGCCGTTGACCAGGTCGAGGGCCTTCTTGCTCATCTCGACCGCGGTGTTCTTTTTGAACAGGTCGAGGGTGGCCTGGTCGGTGCGCTCCACCCCGAGGTACACGTGGTTGATGCCCGCGGCGTGGTATCGGGGCATGAGTGCCTCGTCACGCAGGATGTCGTCGACGCGAGTCTCCATGAGGATGTGGGAGCCGACCTCGCGCTCGATGAGCTGGTCGAGCAGGTGGTGCCATCGGGTCGCATCGAGCGTCGGCGTCTCGTCGGAGAACATGACGACGCCGACACCGAAGCGGTCACGCAGCATCTCCATCTCGGCGATGACGCTCCCGGCGCTTCGCGCCCTCCACGAGCGGTTCCAGAAGACCTGCTGGCTGCAGAACGTGCACGCCTGATCGCAGCCGCGCGAGGTGGAGATGATTGCGAGCTTGGTGTCGGGGAACGGGTAGAACCGGTACAGGCTCCAATCCACGAGGTCCCAAGCGGTCGACAGCGTGTCGAGATCGTGCACGAACGGCCGCGCAGGGGTCGCGATGACGCCCCCGTTCTTGTCCCTGTACGCGATGCCTTCGACCTTCGAGAGGTCATCGCCGGCGTTGATGCATTCGACGAGTTCGGGGAGGGTGATCTCGCCCTCGCCTCGAAGCACGAAATCGACAGCGTCACCGTTTTTGGTGAGCACCTCGTCGTACATGAAGTGGGCGTGGACGCCGCCGATGCCGGTGACGACGCCCGGCAGCGTCTCGCGGGCCACGTGAAGCAGCCTGATCGCTGCGGGGTAGCTCGCCGTGTAGGCGGTCGTGAGCACCATGTCGGGCGCGATGCGCTCGATTTCGGTAGCGATGCGCTCGAGATCGTGATCGGCGGTCATCGCGTCGTAGACGACCGGCTCGAAGCCCGCGTCGCGTAGCGCGCCGGCAAGATAGACGCATGCGACGTTGGGCCAGCTGCCAGCGGTCTCGACCACTCCGCTGTGATAAGGGGGCGTGACAAGTGCGATGCGTCGTAGCATATGAAGCGGCCTCACTTCGAGTTGCATAGAGTCGAGCGCCCCCGAACGGGGGAGCGCCCCCGAACGGGGGAGCGCCCCCGTTCGGGGGCATACTCCATGCATTCTACCATGGCCGGAATGGCCCCGTAACCGTTCTCGCCGCGCCTCGCCGCGTTCCCCCGTTCTCGCCGCGTTCTCATTTCGAGGGGTGTCGGCTGCCTGGTCGAACCTCACGGAATCGGAGACCACGGATCGCCGAGGTCAGCCGCGTGTGAGACGGAGCCGCCAGCGTCCGAGCAACACCGCGAGGCTCGCCCCGGCCGCAGCTCCGATGGTGTCGATGCCCCAGTCGGCGATGTCAGGTGTACGGCCGGGCACGAACGCCTGGTGGACCTCGTCGCTCACCCCGTACGCGGATGACAGCACGATCGCCAGGCACACGGCCACCGCTGTCGTGCGGTTCGGTCGGACCGCCATGTACACGAGCGTTCCGAGTATCGCGTAGACCGCGAAGTGGGCCGCAGCGGTGTAATCGCTCGGCGGCAGCTCTGAGCCTGGAATCGACGAGAGCTTGAAGATGACCGTTGCCCACATAGCGGCGGGTGTCCAGCGCAGGAGACGCCGCGCGGCGGCGAGATCCGTTCGGAGGCGTGAGGGATCGTGGCGCATCGGGGTTAGCATGCCTTCACCTTCGGCGAGACTGTTTCGGCCGCACGAAGTCTAGCAGACCGCCCGTCCGCAAGACCGCCGGCCCGCCTTGACGACACGCGCTCGCAGTGACAGCGTGTGTGCACCGCCCGACCACCGGAGGGGTGTCTGTGAACCGCACGACGTCGATCGTGGCCGCGCTGGTGTCCGCAGCCTGTTTCGGCACGCTCGCGGTGTTCACCAGTCTCGCATACGAGCGAGGAGCGTTTCCGCTCCAACTGCTGACATGGCGTTTCACGTTCGCGGCGGTACTGCTCGGTGGGTATATCGCTCTCACGAACCCTCGGAAGCTGCGTGCCCCGATCGGTGACGTGGGACGTTACGCGCTCATCTCGGTCGCAGGATACGGCGCCGCCTCGATCTGCTTCTTCTTCGCGTTGACATACGCGGATGCGGCTGTGGTGGCCATCCTGCTCTACACCTATCCCGCACTTGTCGCCATGGTCGAGCGTGTGGTTTTCGGGGTGCCGCTCACGCCGGGGCGCTCTGCGGCGGTGCTGCTCACGTTCGCCGGGTGCGTGCTGGTGGTCGCTCCGTTCTCCGGTCAGGTGCACGTCGAGCTGCCCGGTGTCCTGCTCGGACTTGGCGCCGCAGCGGGCTACACCCTGTTCAGCATGGTCAGCCACCGGTGGCTGCCGGGTCGTCCCCGCACGACGCTCATGGTCTACTTGTTCGTGTTCACGGCCATGCTGGCAGGCGGGGCGGCGCTCGTCACGTCGACCCCGCTGGCCCTGGCCGCATGGGACGCGGGAATCTGGGCGCTCCTCGGCGGAATCGTCCTGCTGCCGACGTTCGTGGCCATCCTCCTGTACCTGCGCGCCCTTCACGGACTCGGAGCCGGGCAGACGGCTATCGTGTCGACGTTCGAGCCGGTGTTCACCATCGCGCTCGCCGCGCTCGTGCTCGGCGAGCGGCTGTCGGCCGTCCAGTTCGCGGGGGCGGCGCTCGTGCTCGGCGGTGTCGTCGTGGCCGAGCGTGCCGGACGGATCGCCGAGGAACCCGCGATCGTCTGAGTCAGCCGCCGAGGACTTCCAGGAGCACGCGGACGTTGCGTGCGAGAAGCACCGCCGCCACGCCGACCGCTTCGATGCCGAACCCGGCCAGCACCGTGCGCACGGCCCGGGGTCGGTTCCCATCGGCCGCGAGCACCCGGAACGCGAGAACGGCGCCGGTCATCCAGGCCGCCGTCCTAAGGAGCGGGACGACGGCAAACAGGTAGGGCATGGCACCCGCCGACCACGATCCGGTCACCCGCTGCGATTCGGGCTCGGACGCTGGTGCGTAGACGAGCCGCATGACCGGCAGGCGCACCGCCACCCATACCACGCCGAGCAGTGCGGATGTCGTACCGCGCAGCGGGTCGTCGAGCGCGAGGAGCGCCGAGAGCGCAGCTCCGGTGACGACCGCGAGCGCGGCGGCGACGAGACCGCGGACCGGCCCGCCGGCCGGTACTCGCCCGTGGCACACGAGGGTCTTGAGGTCGTCGAGCAC
>CAMTXY010000135.1:0-3778 GCA_947085795.1 uncultured Actinomycetes bacterium
GACGACGGACGGCGCCTCCCTCGGCATCGAGAAGGCGTACGCCGGCGGCGGCGGGTACAATCCGTGGGAGGAGAAGATCCCCTCGGCAGGCGAGGTCAACTACTGCTCCACGTGCCACAAGCAGAGCTTCTGCATGAACTGCCACGGCATGGAGATGCCGCACACCGAGGAGTTCAAAACCAAGTCGCACCCCGAACTGGTCAAGACCAAAGCCGACAAGTGCGACTTCTGCCACAAGACCGAGAAGACGAAGTCCCTGTTCTGCGAGAACTGCCACCATGGCACCGCATCGAATTGGGAGTACGACCCGGCTGTCGTGTGGGAGACGCAGCACGCTTCGACGGTGACCGCGAACGGGGTCGACGGATGCCTCGAGAAGTGCCACGACAAGAAGTTCTGTCTCGACTGCCACACGAAGCTCGAGCCCCTTCCTTCGTCACACCGGGCCAAAGACTGGCTGCGTAAGCCCGCTGCGGAGCTCGGCGTGCATGTTGACGCCTTCAAGGGTCAGCCGACCTCGTGCGAGATATGTCACGGCCCGGGTATGCCGAACGACAACAAGTTCTGCACCGGCTGTCACAAGTTCGATGTGCCGCACCCGCAGGAGTTCAAGAAGTTCCATGCCAAGACCGGTAAGGACAACCGGAAGGCGTGCTCCAACTGCCACACGTATAAGGAGCTGTGCAGCGACTGCCACCATGTCGGTGCCATCGACGGTAGGCCGTGGAACAACGTGCATGGCGGTGTCGTGAACAAGGGCGGTGCTGCCGGATGTCTCGAGAAGTGCCACAAGCAGGACTTCTGTGTCGACTGCCATGTGACGCGCAACGTCGTTCCGGTGTCGCACGACCCGGCCAACTGGACGAATCGCACCAAGCTCGACACGCCGGCCCTGCATCCTGCGGCATACGATAAGGCCACGGATAGCTGCGCGTACTGTCACGGTGGAGGTACGCCGAAGGAGAACAAGTTCTGTACCCGCTGTCATGTCCTGGAGATGCCGCACCCAGAGGGCTTTGGCGCAAAGGGCAAAGGGAACGGTGGCCTGCATGCTGCCGGTCTCAAGGACAAGTCGATGACCAAGAAGCAGTGCACCACCTGTCATGTGCAGGCATTCTGCGACGGGTGCCACCACGACTACACCGGCAAGCAGCGGTGGGTGAACTACCACCCCGCACCGGTGAAGGAGAAGGGTGCGTTCCCGTGCTTCGACTGCCACGAGGAAACCACCTGCTCGTACTGTCACGTGCGTCTCGCGTCGCAGTACATCGATCGCTAGACGCTCGCTCGAGTGTGTGAGCCCGAGGGTCCGGTCCGCCGAAAGGGGGGCCGGGCCCTCGCTTCCTGTCGGAAGCGCCGTGCGCACCGCTGAGGCGCGGCGCTCTGCGATCGTTCAGGGATCCCGTTGCCTCCGCAAGAAGGTGGAAGAAGGTGGGACTTTCCCCCGCTCGGGCGAGCGTGTATCATACCGCCTCGTCGGGATGTGGCTCAGCTTGGTAGAGCGCTGCGTTCGGGACGCAGAGGTCGTGGGTTCGAATCCCGCCATCCCGACCATCTTTGAGACGACAGCGGGCCGGTATCGACCGGTCCGCTGTTCTGTCGGGAGGGATTCGCGTGCCCGAGGTGCTCGAATGGATCGGATACGGGTTGTGCCATCAGCTGCCCGAGCGCTCGCTGTTCGCCGGGGGCATGCAGCTTCCGGTGTGTGCCCGTGACACGGGCATCTATGTCGGCTTCGCGATCGCCCTGCTTCTCCTGCGCGTGCTCTCGGGTCGGCGTCGGCCGAGCGAGCTGCCGCCCGCGTGGTCCACGGCTGTGCTGGCGATGTTCATCCTGGCGATGGTCGTCGATGGCGTGACCTCTTACGCTGGTCTGCGTGAGACCACCAACGAGTTGCGCCTCCTCACCGGACTCGCGACGGGTTTCGCCATCGCCGCGTTCACGTTCCCGTTGCTCAACGGCCAGCTGTGGCTCGACTCAGGCCGACAGCGGGTGCTCGGGCGTGCTCTGGAGACGACCGTGTTCGTTCTCGGGGTTCCCGTCGCCTTCTTCGCGCTGTGGACGCTGAGTCCGCTTCTCGGAGTCGCGTACCCATGGCTGGTCGCTGCTGCTATCGTCGTCACCTTCTCGACGGTCAATCTCGTGATCGTGACGCTACTGCCCCCGTTCGAGCGCAATATCTCCCGGTTGTCGCAGGCCTGGCCGGCCATGAGTCTCGCGTTCCTGCTGACGGTGGCCGAACTCTCCATAGCCGCCGCTTTCCGCGTCTGGCTGACGCGGTTAGCGGAATCCTGACGCGGTTAGCGGAATCGTTGGCGTAGAGCGCTCGATCCGACGGTCGATCGCAAGCGGCGTCAGAGCACATCGGAGCACATCGGAGCGGGAGAAGGTTCCGGTGCCGTCGCATTTGCGTTACAGTCGGTACAGCCCTCCAGGATGCGCGTGACGACGGCGTGTAAGGAGGCGACGATGGCCTACACCGATAAGGACCGGGTGCGAATCGTCATTTTGACGGCCACATATCGCATCGAAGGTGAGATCTACGTCCTGGCAGGCGCGCGCCTCACCGATGCCCTGAACTCGAAGGCCAAGGACTTCCTTGCTGTCACGGACGCCCGTGTCTATCGGGTCGACACCGGTGAGCTCGCCTGCGAGTCCTCGTATCTCGCTATCAACCGCGAGGCGATCACGGTGATACTCCCTGCCTGATCGGTGCAGGCGCCGGATACAACCACGGTTGCGACGTCGTCCATCGTGCGGGGTGATGGCCGGGTCCCTCGATCGAGCAAGGGGGCTACCTGAACGTGATGGAGACGATCACGTCACCGGTGGTTCGGTCGAACGCCCAGGCCCTACCGCGGTCCAGTGTTCCCCCGGCCGGGCCCCACAGCTCGATGACGACCCAGGCATCCCGTCCGTCCACCCGGGCCTCTTCGGCGTAGTGGGGTACTGAACGACCGTCCGATGGGAATACCTCGGTCAGCAGGTCGGCGAGGTCCGACTGAGCTGAACCTTGCGAGCGGAGGGAGGCGAGGGCGCTGTGTCGTAAGTCCGGGGCGTCGGTGACGGGGCGACCGAGAAACACGGGCGCATCGATGTCGGAGAACGCTTCTTGCAGGCCGGAGGGCTCAAGCGTGCGGTCTGAACTCACGTAGGTCATCTCAGCCCGACCCGAGCAACCCGCTAAGAGCACGCTCATGGAGACGAGCATCAGAATCAGTGCGGCGTTGCGCCGGACGAGAGCCATCGGGTGCCTCCATCCCCATCGGTCATCCAACATAGTAGCCCATCATGTTCGGGCGTATCTTCCAGCTTGAGTTTGGGGCACCATATGAGTACGTGGTCCACGAGCATGCAGGGAGCATCCACATGCAGAACATCATCTGCTTCGTGTCCGATTTCGGCCTCGATGACACGTGGGTCGGTGTGTGCCATGCGGTCATCCATCGGGCGTGCCCGCAAGCCCGCGTCGTCGACCTCGGCCACCAGATCCCGCCGTTCGACATCCGAAAAGGCGCTGCTGTGGCGGCGGCCGGGGTCCATCAGCTCCCGGATGCGATCCACCTCGTCGTGGTCGACCCGGGCGTCGGCGGCGGCCGGAACGACCTGTGTATCGTCACGAACGGTGGGACGAGACTCGTCGGACCGGACAATGGCGTCCTCACGCTTGCCGCGCCTCGGCCCGAGGCGGTCCACGCCATCGAGAGCGCCGACCTCACGCGCAAGGGCCCCTCGCCCACCTTTCACGGCCGCGACATCTTCGCGCCGGCCGCCGCCC
>CAMTXY010000136.1:0-15657 GCA_947085795.1 uncultured Actinomycetes bacterium
CATCAACCCCACCGCGGTGCTTCAGTCCGGCGTGATGATGCTTCGCCACCTCGGCGAGTTCGAAGCGGCGACCAAGATCGAGCAGGCCCTGCTGGTGACACTTGAGGAAGGGCGCGTTCGCACAGGCGACGTCGTCGGCTACGACTGCGGGGCCTCCACGACCGCCTTCACGGATGAGATCATCGCCAACCTCGGCCGTGTGCCGGAGCACACCCCCGTGCGCAACCACCGTGCGGTCAAGCTGCCGGCCAGCAGCCCGACCGAAACTATCACGCCAGCGTCTCGCCGGCTCATCGGCGTAGACGTCTTCGTGGAAGGGCAGCTCTCGCCTGAGGAGCTAGGACGTAGCCTGGAGCAGATCGCGGAACCCACACCGCTCCGCCTCAAGATGGTCTCCAACCGTGGCACCATGGTGTACCCGTCGGTTGGAGCGATGACCGACTGCGTCGACCAGTGGCGCTGCCGTTTCGTGTTGCGCGACGCCGCGGGCGAGTTGGGCGACGATAGCCTGCTGGACTTGGTCTCGCGGATCGCTAGCGTGCACCGCTGGATGCATCTGGAGAAGCTGCAGGAGTTCGACGGCAGCCAAGCGTTCACCAAGGCGCAGGGCGAGGACTAGGCATATGCGAAGGCGGCGAGCAGACAATCGGGCATACCTTGCCCGCCTTTGGAGAGGCCTCCACCGTGGCTGAGCCCGTGGCACCGTCTTCAGGGGTCGACCCGAGCGCCGTCGAGCACCTCGATCAGGAGCTCTGCCGCAGACTCATCGAATCCCGCGAAGTCCGGGTCCGTGGAGAAGCGTCCCGCGTTGCCCGCCCAGAACTTGCGAAGTGCCGTTCCGCCCTTGAGAGCGATGCCGAGGTTGAACAAACCCTCGCGTTCGAGCAGATGCAGCATGTGATCCTGGGCAATGTCGATGATCGCCGGGCCGCGACCGCCGCGGCGCCCCTGGTAATGCCTGGCGAGATGTCCTTCGGTGATCATGCCGATGTGACCTCGAACCCGGTCGAGTCGATCACGTCGTAGGCCGCATGGTATCGGCCCGGCATAGGTAGCGCTTCGCGGTTCAGGAGCGGGACAACAGGTGTCCATCTGACGATGCGATACGCGAGCGGCGTGCGCAACTCCACGAGCTGACCGTGTCCCTGGATGACGCGAACGTGCGCCACACACCCGTTGGAGATCTCAAACGACCAGATCGCCGAGATCGGCAGCCCGAGCAGGTGCACGAGCGCCGAGCGCACCACGCCGCCGTGGGTCACGACCGCCACCCGCTTTCCGCCAAGGGCCACAATGTCGTCCATCACCCCAGCTGTCCGGCGCAGGATGTCGCGACGCGACTCCCCGCCCGGCGCCACAGGCTCGTCCTCGGCAGCAAAACTAAAGGTGATACCGCGTTCGACGATCTCTGGGTACGTCAGACCCTCGGTCACGCCGAAATCCAGTTCGGTGAGCCGCTCATCCACCAACGCCTGCATGCCGAGCGCGGATGCTGCGCCCTCGGCGACGATGCGCGCACGCATGAGGGGACTCGTGTAGATCGCATCCGGGCGAAACCCCTCGATCGCCGAGACAAGCAACGGTACCTGCGTCGCACCCCTCTCGCTCAGCGGCGTGTCCCCCCGCCCGACGTATCGGCCCTCGACGTTGGCAGTGGTCTCAGGGTGGCGAACAAGCAGTATTCGGCACTCGTCCATCACCAGCTCACCCACACTGCGGCAAGCAGCAGGCAGATGGCCTCGGTGAGCAGCACACTTGCCCCGAGAACGTCGCCGGTCACCCCACCGAAGCGCTCTCCGACCTGGTGCGGGATGCTCAGTGCGACGAACACACCGGCTACCGCCCACAGCGCACCGGGCCGTCCATAGACGGTAAGCATGACGGCAACAGCGACGAACAGCGCAGACAACCCGATCACCAGTCCCCAAAACCTCGGCGAGCCGATGACGCGCGACCCAAGTCCGCCGGGACGCGCGGGCTTTCCGAACCACGCGCCGAACATCGCCGAGGAACGACCGAGTACAGGGACTACGCCGAGCAGCCAGATCGGTTCGCCACTCGCAAGCACAACCGCGGTAGCCGAGACGTGCGCGAGTATCACGAGCATCACTGCGGTGGCTCCGAAGGCGCCCGTCGAGCTGTCGGCCATGATCTCGAGCCGGCGTCGAACGCTCGGGCCGCTCCACCAGGCATCCGCGAGGTCGGCTAGGCCGTCGTGGTGCAGCATCCGGCATGCGAGGGCCTGGGCGGCCACGACGATGACCGCAAGCGGCATAGCCGCGCGCATCAAAATCTCCCCGCCCCCGCCAGCGAGGTTGACCTCGGCGATAGCGGCAAGCGCGAAGACCGTCAGGGCACCAAGCGCGGCTCCCACCCAGGGAAACCACGGTGTGACGCGCGGGGTCGGCGCTATCTCATCCCGAGGACCCGGAACGCCGGTAAGCAGCGCGAACGCCTGTCGTATGTCGGTGAATGGTCGCATGGCGATCAGCCCTTGGATCCCGACACGCCCGCCTCGGCGAACGTCGCCATGCCCGAGAGTACCCGGCACGCCGCGTCAATGAGCGTCTGCAAGCGTACCTGAAGATCCATCCACCTTCTCCTTGTCGTCAATCACAGCTGCGCAGCGGTGTCCACGTCGCGACTGCGCTATCCGGGGTCCGTTCGACTCGGCCAGAGGATCTCGCGGGGTAGACTGCTCAAGTCGATGCAGCGGCCCGCGACGACAAGATAGGCGGCCTGCGCACGGTCGACGAGCGCTCGATTGCCCCTGCCGAGAACATCGCGGAATACACGTCCGGACGTATACGCGGGAACCACACCATCGCCCACTTCGTTGGTGACGACGACCGTATCATCGATGCGCCGGGTCATCCAGCCGAGGAGAGGCGCGAACCGGTGCTCGACCTCCTCGGCGTACCCATCGGGCAGTGCGTCGGTGCGTGACATGTCGACCCCGCGTGCGGTGAACTCGGCATCCGCCTCAGCCATCACCATGGCAAGCAACGTACCCGCACAATCCACGAGCAACGTCCCGTCGCCGACGCGACCGGTCCACTCGACGGAGTCCTGTGCTTCGACCGTGGTCCAACCGTCCGGCCGCTCGGCCCGGTGACGCTCGATGCGGGCGGTCATCTCGATGTCGCCCTCACCTGCGCCGAACACCGCGACGGTGACAGGCGAGCACGAGCTAGCGGCCAGCGCCTGCGCGATCGCAGACTTGCCGCACCTGGCGCCGCCTGTTACGACCACTAGTCCCATCTAACGCTCCTGCCCTTCGACGGTTTCCTCGGCCAGCGCCTCGACCTCATCGGAATCGAGATGCCGCCACTCGCCTAAGGGCAGGTCACCAAGGGATACCGGGCCGAACGAGGCCCGGTGAAGCGCGAAGACAGGATGCCCGATCGCGCCGAACATGCGGCGGACCTGGCGTTTGCGACCCTCGGATATCGTGATCTTCACACGGGAGTGGTCCTCGGCGGTCTCGAGTAGGCTCACCGCCGCCGGACGTGTGAGCCCGTCATCGAGTTCGATACCTTCACGCAGTTGGTCAAGACCAGCGTCTGTCACAAGACCCTCAACGCTGGCGATGTAGATCTTCTCGACATGGAACCGGGGGTGCAGCAAGCGGAACCCCAGCTCGCCGTCGGTGGTGAACAGCAGCAGCCCGGTCGTGTCCTTGTCGAGACGCCCGACCGGAAACAGGCCGGAAAACTCAGCAGGGACCAGCTCACGCACGGTGGAACGCCCCTGTGGGTCGTCCATGGTCGTAACGTAACCGGCAGGTTTGTGCAGCACTATGTGGGTAGGTCCGTCGCCCAGCCGCACCACCGCTCCGTCGACAGCGACCGTGTCGCACTCCGGATCGACCTTCGCGCCAAGCTCGGTGACGACGGTGTCGTTTACGGTGACCCTTCCTGCGCTCATGAGCTGCTCGCTGCCGCGCCGTGATGCGATTCCGGCGCGCGCGAGGAACTTCTGTAGCCGCATCGATATCACGGTTCCGTATCGTCCGCAGTTTCGTCCTCAACCGTCTCGTCCAGCGACGAGCCGTCGAGTGCCCCGAGGCGTTCGCGTATCGCACGTTCGGTCCGCAGGTCAGGCGCGAACTCCGCAAGCGGCGGCAGTTCGCCGAGGTCCTTGAGCCCGAACTTCTCGAGGAACGCGCGTGTCGTCCCGTAGAGGATGGCGTTGCCCTGGTTCTTGTCGCGTCCGACCTCACGCACGAGGCCCTTGTCCACGAGGGAGCTGATGACACCCTCGGAATTCACCCCGCGCACCGCGTTGACGCCGGCGCGGGTGACCGGCTGGTGGTATGCGATCACCGCAAGCGCTTCGAGAGCCGCCTGCGTAAGGCGGCGGGTGTCCCATGAGAGCACGTACCCCTCGACCTGCTCATGGTATGCCGGGTGCGTGTAGAGCCGCCAGCCGCCGGCGACTTCACGCAGCTGGAAACCGCGTTCCGCCGATGCGTACTCCTCGGCGAGCGTCCTGAGCGCCGCACTGACGTCTGACTCGCTCTCCTCTAAGACGCGCGCGATGCGGGCCGCACCGACCGGCTCGTCGCTCACGAACAGCAGCGCTTCGACCGCGCCGCGCAGGCTCACCGGAACGTCGGTGCTCATCGGTCCTCCTCGATATCGAGCGGTCTGTCGGCCGCCTCCGGGTCGAGCAGCGTGATCGTGATGTCTTCGAACAGGTCGTCCTGACGGACTTCGGCGATACCGAGCTTGTAGAGTTCGAGCACAGCCAGAAACGTCACCACGACGAGTTCTGGTGTGATTTCGGCGCTTTTCAACAGTCGATTGAAGGAGACCATGCGCTCGCGCACGAGACGCCGGATCAGACTCTTGGCGTGCAGCTCAAGCGGGATTGGGATGCTCGAGACGTGCTCGGCCGCGAGCAGGAACACCTCGCGCCTGTACAGGAGGTCGGCGCAGACGACGGCCAGACCGTGCAGGGTCACGCCTTCGAGGTAATCGGGCACGAGATGCAAGAAGCCCTCCTCGATGCCCGCCTGGCGCGGGTGCATGCGCGCGACGGATTCCATGCGCGCGTTGAATTCGAGGGCCACGTTCTTGAACTGCTTGTAGGAGAGCAGACGGGCTACGAGAATCTCGCGCGCGTCTTCTGGTGAGAGGTCGTCGATCTCGTCGCCGACGTAGACTTCGCCTTCGGTGGGGATGAGAGAGGCGGCCTTGATCTCGAGCAGCGTGGCCGCCACGAGCAGGAAGTCGCTCGCCACATCCAAGTCGAACTCCTGCATGCGCTCGACGTGCTCGAGGTACTGGTCGGTGACTTCCACGATCGAGACGGAGTTCACGTCGAGGCGTTGGCGCGACACAAGGTGCAGCAGTAAGTCGAACGGACCCTCGAACGCGGCTATCTTGACCTTGTAGGCCACAGGCGCGACCGTTTCCCTAGTCCGCGTCGAGCATGAGCAGACGTCGACAGGTGTTGACGACCTCGCGGGTGACCGGGGCGACCTTCGCCGCGCCGGCGCCGAGTACCTCCCACGCGAAACCGGGACGCGCGGCGAGTCCGGCACGCCTAGCCTGGAACTCGGCGAGATAGGCGACGAGATCGTCGGCGAGTTTCTTCTTGTGGGCTACGCAACCGCATTCGGCCACGCGGCAGCATCTGTCCCACTCCGCGATCTCCTCGGCGGGAGCGATGAGTATATGGATCTGGTGCAGCGGGCAGATGTCCGGGTCGCCCCGGTCGGTCTTGAGCTTGCGAGCCGGGTCAGTAGGCATCGACATGACCTTGGCGCGGATGTCCTCGGCGGAGTCGGAGATGAAGATCGCGTTGTTGTAAGACTTCGACATCTTACGGCCGTCGGTCCCTGGGACGCGCGCGCCAGCCTTGGGGATGATCGCCTGCGGTTCGCGCAGGTACTCGCCGTAGGCGTTGTTGAAGCGCCGGACTATCTCGCGAGTCAGTTCGAGGTGGGGCAGCTGGTCCTCGCCCACCGGTACGAAATCGGCGAGCACGATGGTGATGTCGGCGGCCTGCAATAGCGGGTACAGAAAGAACCCGGCGTTCCCGAGATCTTTGTCGGTCACCTGCTCGCGTTGTTCCTTGTAGCTCGGCACGCGCTCGAGCCATGACATCGGAGTGACCATCGTGAAGTACATCGCTAGTTCGGCGACTTCGGGCACGTCGGACTGCCGGTAGATGGTGCACGTCTCCGGATCGAGACCGGCGGCGCACCAGTCAAGCACCATCTCCTCGGAAAACGCACGGATTCCGGCCGGGTCGGCCCAGTCGCTCGTGAGCGCGTGCCAATCTGCGATGAAGTAGAACGCGTCGTAGTCGTGCTGAAGCTGCAGCATATTCTGCAGGTTGCCGAACCAGTGTCCGAGATGCAGCTTGCCTGTCGGGCGATAGCCGGTGAGCACGCGTTTCTTGGTCATGTGAGCGAAGCTTTCTCGTGGTGGGTGTCGCTGTGCGCGGCGCCTCTCAGACGCCTGCGAACAGTTCGAACAACGGTGCCACCGTCCAATCGAAATACCAGCTGATCGGATTGAAGCCAATGATACTCGGCAGAAACCAGACAGCCGCGATCAAGATGACGAAGCCGTAGCGTTCGACTTGATGGTACGTCTCCATCGCCCGATCGCTTAGGAACAACGGTAGCACTCGCGAACCATCGAGCGGCGGCAAGGGAATCAGGTTGAAGAACATCAGCATGAGATTGAGCAGGCAAAAACGCATCAGGACGTAGGCGACGACTGCGGCGACGGCGCCGCTACCGAGCGTCGCGACAGCCTGAAACGCGAGTCCCGACACGAACGCGAGGATAAGGTTCGTGGCCGGTCCGGCGATACCCACGAGAAACATCCCCGTGCGGTGGTTCTTGAACGCCCACGTGTTGACCGGCACCGGCTTGGCGTACCCGAACGCCATCTGACCTCCACTGCCGAGGAGCAGCAGCAACGGTAGCAGGAATGTGCCGAACGGGTCGACGTGGCGAATCGGATTGAGCGAAAGCCTCCCTTGATTCTTCGCGGTCGAATCGCCGAGGAGATACGCGACGTACCCGTGGGCGACTTCATGAAGAACGATCGCGGGAAACAGGATGAGTACACCGACCCCGATCTCGATAAGCCTCTCCAACGACACACGCACCCCTACCCTTTCAAGACGCGGCGCTCGTGTTTAGCGATGATGCGCCGCAGATTGGCGAGTTCTGACTCCCGGCCGACCGCGCGAGCGTCGAGTCGCGCGTCGAGGGCCTCGGCAAGTATAGCCGAGTAGGACGGGCCCGGTGTCAGACCGGCGGCGGTGAGGTCGTCTCCGGAGATGGCGGGCTTGATCCGGGCCAGGGTGTCGACATAATACTCGACCCGATGACGGACCCGCTCGTCGCCGAGCGCCCACAGCCACACGAGCGCTTCGTCCGGCACGGTCTTGAGCACGTGGTACAGGCGGCTGTCCCGCATCTTGCGCCCGTCACGGAGAATCCGCAGCAGTGCAGGTCCCCGCTCGGCGACCACAACGGCTGATTCGGCGTACTCCCTTCCGAACCGCAGGTGACGCAGCCACCGCTCCGCAGTCGCGCGATCGGCTCCGTGCGCGAGCGACGCGATCAGCGTGACGCGCCGTCGCGGGGGACGAACAAGCCGTTCGGCGAACGCCCGATAGGCGCGCTCGACGGCGAACAGCGAGTCGACCACCTGCGTCACGCGCGCGCCCTCGTACATGACCACCGGCAACACGTCGAGGTCACTGAGACGCTCGAAGACGGTCGCCGGCGAATCCTCGTCGATGATGTCCAAGATCTCCTCACGCAGCCGTGCGCCGGAGATCTCCTCGAGCATCTGCATCTCAACCGCCCGGCGCGCAAGTCCCTCGCTCGGCGCGTCGAGGTGAAAACCGTAGCGCTCCTCGAACCGGGCGGCACGCAGCACGCGGGTCGGGTCTTCGACGAACGACAGCGTGTGCAACACGCGGAGCGTCCCGCGCTCCAGGTCCTTGAGCCCGGCGAACGGGTCGGCTATCTGGCCGAAGCACTCCGGGTTGATGCACGTCGCCATCGCGTTGATGGAGAAATCCCGTCTGAATAGATCCTGGCGCAAAGACGAGCGCTCGACGGTCGGCAATGCACCCGGCCGCGTGTAGTACTCGGTGCGCGCGCTTGTGATGTCGACGTGCAGGGTCCGCGAGAGCACGAGAATCGCGGTCCCGAAGCGCCGGTGCACCTTCACGCGCGCGCCAAAGCGGTCCGCCGCCAGCTGTGCGAACGCGACGCCGTCACCTTCCACGACAACATCGATATCGAGGTTGCGGCGCCCAAGCAGCATATCGCGAACGAAGCCCCCGACCACATGGGCGCGCAGACCTCTCTCCTCGGCAAGAGCGCCGAGCCGATGCAGCGCCTCGCGGGCGTCATCGGGCAGAAGCGAGTCGATGCTGGAGAGGAACCTGGTCGTCGACTGCGCACGGACACGCGGGAGACGCCGGTCGAGGTACTCGTCGCCGTGCTGGGCCTGCAACAGATCCTTACGCGTCACGATGCCGGCGAGGTGGCCGTCACGGACAACGGGCACGCGGCCGATGCCCGCGGTGGCGAGCAGTCGCTCAAGGGCGAGCAGATCGGACTCGGGCGTCACCGTGATGACCTCGCGGGCCATGAACCCGCGTACCGGGGCGTGATCGAGGTCGTGGCGGTGCGCTTTGTCGAAATCCTTGCGAGTCACAAGGCCGACGATCTCGCCGCCGGCCACGACGGGGAGGCCGCCGTGTCCCCACCGCGCCATGAGCGCGCCCGCGACTTGCATCGTCTCATCCGGCCCGATGGTTCGCACGGGCGACGACATGATGTCGCCAGCTGAGAGCGGCGAGCGGACCTCGGCCTCAAGCGCCTCGCGGATCCGCACGAGCGCCTCGCCCACCGGCAGGTCGCGGAAGGCCGCCGATGCCGCTTGTGCGTGCCCTCCCCCGCCGATGCGCGTCATGACCGCCCCGACGTCGACCTCGTGCATCCGCGAACGTGCGACGACCTGCACCCGCGCAGGCATCTTGACCACCGCGATGGCGACCCGGTAGCCCATGTCCTCGACGATGTGGTGCGTCAGCACGCTCGCGCTATCGACGTAGCGGCCGGTCTGCGCCCATCCCACCGCGATGGACTGTCCGCGTATGTCCCAGACTTCGAGCGAATCCGAAAGCGCCACGAGCAGCTCGCTCTGCTGCTCGTCGAGGGCACGGCTCAGGAACTGGTTGAGGACCTCCATGTCAGCGCCCGATTCCATGAGGAACGTCGCGGCTTGTGCGTCGTACGCGGTCGAGCCGGGATACGTGAGCGATCCGGTGTCCTCATGGATGCCGAGCAGCAGCACGCTCGCTTCAAGCGGCGTGAGCGCGATACCGCGGCGATGGATCTCGTGCACGAGGATCGACGTCGTGGCACCCACATCAAGCGAGCGATCGTCAGCCCCGGACAGGTCGCCTTCGGCGGGCGGATGGTGGTCGTAGACGATGACTTCGACGTCCGCGCGCCTGGCGACCTCGCCAATCTCGCCGATCCGGTCGGGGTCACGGGTATCGACCATCACGAGCCTCGTGACCGCCGACAGATCGAGCCACTTGAGGTCCACGAAGTCCAGAAAGTCCTGGTGCAGGTTGTGAAACGCCCGCACATTGACGTTCTGCGTGCCGAGGAACACACCCTTGGCACCGGGAAACAGCTTCGTCGCGGCAACAGTGGCCGCGTAAGCGTCGAAGTCCGGGTTCGTGTGTCCCACGACGATCTGCACCGTCGTATCCCCTCCCGCTTCCTACACTTCGTGAAAGAGTGGCGGCGGCGTGACCGGCGTGTCGCTGTAGCGCACCGAGGCGACGAAGCGCTCTTCGCCTGCGGCGATCAGCTCCTCGCTGGCCGCGAACAGCGTCGCGATCGGTTCGCCCGCTTCTACCTTATCGCCGACACGCCGGTGAAGCACGATACCGGCGGCCGGGTCGATTTCGTCCTCCTTGCGGGTGCGCCCGGCGCCAAGCATCATCGCGGCACGGCCGACGCCCTCGGCATTGAATGCGGCCACATATCCTGCGCGCGGAGCGCTCGCGACCTTAGAGAGTGCGGCCCGTGGCAACACTTCGGGGTCGTCTACGATCGCCGGGTCTCCGCCCTGGGCACCCACCCACTCCGCGAACACACGAAGCGCGCGACCGGAATCGATCGCCTCGCGCAGCATATGGCGCGCGGTAGCGATGTCAGGGGCCGCTTGCCCGACCACGAGCATCCGCGCGCCGAGCGCCATCACGACCTGTCGCAGCTCGGCAGGACTCCGCCCGGCGAGCACCTCGATGGCCTCACGGACTTCAAGCGCGTTACCGATCGCAGTTCCGAGCGGCTGATCCATGTCGGTCAGAAACGTCACGACGGTCCTGCCGAGCGCCTCGCCGACCCTTTTGAGCTCGGCCGCCAGCTCGCGAGCGTCCTTTTCGGTCTTCATAAACGCGCCGGAGCCGACTTTTACGTCAAGCACGATAGCGTCCGCTCCGCCGGCGATCTTCTTGGAGATGATGCTGCTAACGATCAACGCCACGCTCGGCACGGTCGCGGTCACGTCGCGCAGCGCGTACATGAGCTTGTCGGCTGGATCGATGTCGGGACTCTGCGCAATCACGGCCACACCGACCTCGCGCACCTGTGCGAGGAACTCCTCGGGCGTGAGCTCGACGCGGAACCCGGGGATCGCCTCGAGCTTGTCGAGCGTGCCGCCGGTGTGTCCCAGACCGCGTCCCGACATCTTGGCGACCGGAACGCCGCACGCGGCCACTAGCGGTGCGAGGATGAGCGTCGTTGAGTCGGCCACGCCGCCGGTCGAGTGCTTATCGACCTTCACGCCGGGGATCGACGAGAGGTCAAGCACGGTCCCGGAGCGCACCATCGCGCCGGTGAGCCACACGGTCTCCTCGGCGGACAGACCGTTGAGGTACGCGGCCATGAGCCAGGCGGCCATCTGGTAGTCGGGCATCTCGCTGCGGGCGAAACCGAGCACGATGCGGTCGATGTCCCCGGCGGTGTGTGTGCCGCCGTCGCGTTTGACCTCGATGAGCTCCTGAAACGTCTTCACGCGGACCGCACCTCGCCGAGGAACGACGTGCCGCGCCCGCACCGCCCCGCCAGTCCGTAGAAGTCCAGCACCGTCTCGCCGATGTCGGCGAACGTCGAGCGCGTACCGAGCGCCACACCGCTGTCGACGCCTTTGACGTACGCGATCAGCGGCGTGTGTTCGCGCGAGTGGTCGGTCGAGTCCGTGGTCGGATCGCAGCCGTGATCCGCAGTCACGATCAGCAGGTCGCCTTCGACCATAGCCTCAAGCAGGCCGGGAACGCGCTCGTCGACCGCTTCGAGTCCACGGGCGTACCCTTTGGCGTCGTTGCGGTGACCCCAGATCATGTCGAAGTCCACGAGGTTGGCGAAGACGAACCCGGGCGCATCTGAGGCCACCCGCCGCACGAGTTTCGTGAACCCGTCCATGTTATCGGTGACGTGCGGCGACTCGCAGATGCCGTGCCACGCGAAGATCTCTCCGATCTTGCCCACGCCGTACGTGAAGACGCCCTCTTTGGCGAGGATATCCAGGACGGTCGGCTCGAAGGGGGCGACTGCGAAGTCTCGGCGACGATGGGTGCGCACATACCCGCCCGAGACGTCGGGGCCGACGAACGGACGCGCGATGATCCGCCCGACAGCGTGGTCGCCGACGCACACCCGTTCGCGAACGATCGCGCAGATGTCGTAGAGGCGTTCGATACCGATGACCTCTTCGTGCACGGCGATCTGAAACACCGAATCGGCGCTCGTGTAGACGATCGGCTCGCCCGTGGCCACATGCTCGTCGCCGAGATCCTGGATGATGACCGTGCCGCTCGCGGGATAGTTGCCGAGCCAACCCAGGCCCGTCTCGCGCGTGAACGCGTCCATGACCTCGGGCGGAAAGCCGTTCGGGTATGTCGGGAACGGGTGCGCGAGCCGCAGGCCCATCATCTCCCAGTGCCCGGTCGTCGTGTCCTTGCCGACGCTCGCCTCGGCGCTGCGCCCCCACGAGGCGATCGGGTCGGCGACCGGCGACACACCATCGATAGACGTGATGTTGCCCAGCCCCATCGCGCCGAGGTTCGGCATGTGCAGCCCGCCTGCGGCACGCGCCGTGTTCGACAACGTGTTCGAGCCGGCGTCTCCGTACTCGGCGGCATCGGGCAGCGCTCCCGCGCCCACGCTGTCGAGCACGAGCACGATCGCGCGCGGTTCTCGTCGATCCACCGGCTACAGCACCACCCTGTCGACTTCCTCCAGAGAGGTGATACCCGCCGCGACCTTGTCCAACGCATCGCGCCGCATCGGAACCATCCCGGCTTCCAGCGCCAACTCCCGCAGGCGCTCGGAGGGCGCGTGATCGAGGAACGAGCCCATGATCTTGTCGTCGACCTCCATGATCTCGAACACGCCGATCCGGCCCCGGTACCCCATGCCGCCGCACTGGTCGCAGCCACCCGGACCGTAGATGGTCAGTTTCTTCGACTCCACGGCGGTGAAACCCGCAACCACCAGTCGCGGACCCAGGAGCTTGAGCTTCTGCTTGCACTGCGGGCACAGCACCCGCACAAGGCGCTGTGTCACCACACCGATGACCGCCGAAGAGGTGATGTAAGGCGGCACGCCCATGTCGGTGAGGCGGGTCAGCGACGACGGCGCGTCGTTGGTGTGGATGGACGAAAGCACGAGATGGCCCGTGAGCGCAGCCCGCACGGCGATCTCGGCCGTCTCAGGGTCACGGATCTCGCCGACCATGACGATGTCGGGATCGGAACGCAGGATAGTGCGCAGCCCGGCGGCGAACGTCAATCCGATGCGGGGATTGACCGCTATCTGCGTGATCCCGGCCATCTGGTACTCGATGGGGTCTTCGATGGTGACGATCTTGCGGCTCGGCTCGCTGATCACGTGCACCGCGGCGTAGAGCGTCGTGGACTTGCCGGAGCCGGTGGGACCGGAGACGAGCACGGCACCGTACGGGCGGCGGATCATGCATCCGAGGGTCTTGAGATGGTCGTCACTGAGCCCGAGATCGTCCAGCGAGTGGAACGAGAGCTCCGAGTTGAGCACGCGCAACGCGAGCGCTTCTCCGTACGGAGTGGGCAGACTGGCCACGCGGATGTCCACCGGACGGTCGTCGACACGCACCGCGATACGGCCGTCCTGAGGACGACGGCGCTCCGCGATGTCCATCTCGGCCATGATCTTCACGCGGCTCGTCACGCCTGCACGGGCGGCCGCCGGCAGCTCCATGACCTGCCGCATGACGCCGTCCACCCGGTAGCGGATGATGACCGACTTCAGGCCGGGTTCGATGTGGATGTCGCTCGCCCCCTCGTTGACAGCCTCGCGAATCAACTGATTGACAAGACGCACGACCGGCACGTCCTCGCCCTCGACAACCTCGACATCGGCGGCGAGATCCTCGACGCTGTCCACGATGTCTTGGAAAGCATCTGCCGAGGCGATGAACTTCTCTATGGCGTTATTGACCTGCGAAGCGCTGGCGACTACGGGGCACACGTGGTAGCCGGTGCGCATCTCGACGTCGTCGATCGACTCGATGTCAAGCGGATCGGCCATGGCCAGTACCAGCTTGCCGTCATCGAATCCGATGGGGATCACCTGCCTGCGTTTGGCCATCCGTTCGGGGATAAGCGATGTCGCCTCCCGGTCGATCGGATACGACAGCAGCGAGAGGTGCTTGAGACCTTTCTGACGCGCGATGGCTTCGGCGATCTGCTCCTCGGTCAACATGAGGGTTCTCACGAGAACCTCGCCCAGTTTTCCGCCTTCGCGGGCCTGGACGGCGAGCGCCTCGGTCAACTGATCGCGATTGATCGAGCCGGCGGACACGAGCAACTCGCCGAAGCGTTCCCGTACGTCCTCCACATGCGCCTCCTTATGATCCGCGCGACCGGAGCCGAGCCCCGGACCGCGCAACGGTGCGCCGACCGCGGTTCACGCGCGTGTGCGTAACGCGCTCAACGCCCATTCGATAAGCAACAGTCCGACGACCGTCAGCGCAGCATCGGCGTCGAACACGCCGCCGTACGGTGTCTTGACGGCTTCGATACCCAACGGCAGCGTCGACAGCCCGCCGAGAAGAGTGACGATCGCGCGGCCCCACGTCTGAGAGGCCAGGGCACCGAAGAACTGGATGATGATCGTCACGGTCACGAGCACTGCGAGTAGAACCAGAAGGTTCATCAGCACGGTGACGAACGATCGAACCGGATTCGCGGCCACGATTCTCTCCCTGGTCGGTCATCCTGCAACATCGTGACCGATTATGGAGGCGATGGACCCCGCGCGCCAGTGCCGAAGGACGGCATAGTCTCGCAACAGGCCTACCGAATGGAATCGGAGAGGATTCGCCCGATCATCTTCTCGGCCACGGCTTCGGACGGAAGACTCGCGCCTCCCAGAAGCTCCTGGGCTTGCTCCACGCGGTCGGGCCGAAGATCCGGAAGCTCCATGATGCTGCGATGAACCTCGCGCAGGAACTCGGGGCGGACGTCCGTGCCCTCGTCGCATGCTATGGGTGCGGATTCTCCGCACTGTGTCGTCCGCAGGTACTCGACCGCTCGTCGGACCTGCTCTTCGGAGATGATCATGTTCTTTGGACTATCGGCCCCGAACACGCTCATCTTTACCGTTAAGCCGCGAAGAAACGCGGGCGGTCAAGAAGGTGCGACGAGCGGTAGTAGAAAAGGGGGAGCCCCAAGGCCGGCACCTTGAGGCTCAGGGGTAAGGGGTTGCACTTGCGTGCAACACTGAGGTGATTCTAGCGTGGCGGATCGATGAATGCAACCGTCTTGTGAACAGTTTCTCAATCGCTCCCCGCGCGGTACGAAAACGACGGTGCGACACAAGCGCGGAGTTCAGCCGCCGATGTCGAAGAAGCGTACGAACGGTGCGAGACCCGTGAACAGCGGCACGATACCGATGACGATGAGCGCGGCTGCACCCAGGAGCGTCAGCGCGACGGCCGCCCGGTCGCAACCACGGTCCTGGGCGCACGTCTTCATCGACGCCTCGTCAATCGACTGTCGCGCGTCGGAAGCGTCCGAATCGGGTGCGGAATCGAAGTACACGGTCCTGATGACGGCGCCGTAGTACCCGAAGGACACGACCGAGCCCACGACGCCGACCACCGCGAGCCATTCGAGCCCCTGCCCTGCCGCGGATCCGAAGACAAGGAGCTTGCCCCAGAATCCAGCGGTAAGCGGTATCCCCGTCAGCGAGAGCATCGCGACAGTAAGCGCTGCGGCAAGCAGCGGGCGCCGACCCGCGAGACCGGACATGCCCGCGATGGCGCCGTCCCACCCCCGCCCCTCGGCGCGCAGCGTCTCGGCCACGAGGAAGGCCGTCGCGGCCGCCAGCCCGTAGGTCGCCATAAGCAGCAACGCACCCGGATACGTCACGAGACCCACGGCAGGACCGACGAGAGCGTAGCCCGCCTGGGCGATGCCCGAGTAGCCGAGCATCCGACCGAACCGCTCCTGTCGCAGTGCACCCAAGTTCCCAAAGATAATCGAAGCAGCCGCAAGAGCAACGAATACCATCGTCGGTTGCATCGCTGGGGCGCTTGAACCCACTAGTGG
>CAMTXY010000137.1:0-2136 GCA_947085795.1 uncultured Actinomycetes bacterium
CGGCATCATCGTCGCGCTGGCGGGAAGGACCCCGGCCATCGGCAGCTCGCGCCCGTCGGTGTCGGTCAGCGATTCGAGCAGGTAGAGCATCCCGCCGCACTCCGCATAGATCGGCAGGCCCGCGGATGCGGCATCCGCGATCGACTCGCGCATGGACACGTTGTCGGCGAGACGCTCGGCGAAGAGCTCAGGATAGCCGCCGGGCAGGTAGAGACCGTCGGCGTCAGTCGGCAGCGCCGCGTCGGCAAGCGGGCTGAACTCGACGACGTCGGCGCCCAAGCCACGCAGCGCCTCGGGGCTGTCGGCATACGTGAAGGCGAAAGCCGCGTCGCGCGCCATGGCGATGCGCGGCGTCGGTCCCGGCTTGCGCAGGCGTGCCCACGTCGGCTCGGCGGGCGGCAGTGTCTCGGCCGAACGCGCAAGGGCCAGCAGCGCATCGACGTCGCAGTACCGCTCGACGAGTTCACCGAGATGCGATATCGCCGCACGCCCGGCGACGTCGTCCTCGCCGACCTGCACGAGTCCGAGGTGCCGCGACGGAAGTGTCGCCTCATCGGCGGGCGGCACCCATCCGAGCACGGGAATGCCGATGCTCTCGAACGCGTCAGAGGCGGAGGCGCGACCTCGGTGCTCGGCGAATCGGTTGAGGATGACGCCGCCGACGCGCACCCGGTGGTCGAAGGTGGCGAAGCCGAGCGCGAGAGCGGCGAGACTGGCCGCAGCGCGCGATGCGTCGATCACGAGCACGACCGACGCGCCGATCAGCCTGGCGACATCTGCGGTGCTGCACGCAGCGGCGCCGGTGCGGTGGCCGTCGAAGAGCCCCATCACGCCCTCGACCACGACGACGTCGGCGCCTTCGCTCGCTGCCGAGGATGCCGCCGCCACGCCACCCTCGCCCATCGTCCAGACGTCGAGGTTGCGGGCGGCACGGTCGGTCGCCAGAGCGTGCCATCCTGTGTCGAGGTAGTCGGGCCCGACCTTCGCCGAGCCGACGCTCAAACCGCGTCCGGCGAGCGCGGCAATCAGCCCGAGCGCGATCGAGGTCTTCCCCTCGCCGCTGCGAGCCGCGGCGATGACGAGACGGGCGCTCACTTGCGCCCTCCCGAAACTCGACTGCCGTTCGCCCTGTCCACTGCTCGCGCGCCTCCCGGTCGTACATCCCCGAGAACGCGAAAACCCGGCTCAGCGGGCCTTCTGCGAGACCTGCGAACCGGGGATGGATGGCAACCGGCGCGGACGGGTCCCTGCTTCCGAGGGATGGTTCCGCGTCACTCCTGGCAGGTCTCCCGACTTAGTAGCCGTATGTGGCTACATCACGGTGGCGGACCCGTGCCGGAATCTCACCGGCTTCCCTATTCTCCCGACCGCGCCAGCGGCTCGGGCACCAAGGCGACGACACGTATGCTATTGTCCCAGCATTCTACACTCGCGAGACACGCTTGGAAAGTCGTCCAGCATAGGAGTACCCGTGGAATCCGCCTCCGGCCTAAACGAGCCAGCCAACGGCGAGCGCCGTCCGCTCGCGCCGCTGCTCGTAGACCTCACCGGCCGGCTTGTGGTCATCGTGGGCGGCGGTCCGGTCGCCGAGCGCCGCTGCCGCACGATGCTCGCGGGCGGAGCCGCGGTCCGCGTCGTAGCGTCCAGCGCATGCTCCGGACTCGTCGATCTGGCCGCTGCCGGGCGTATCGATCTGAGCCTGAACGATTTCTCGCCCGCCGACGCCGAGGGCGCCTTTCTTCTGGTCGCCGCCACCGACGACGAGGCCGCCAACCAGACCGTTCGCGACGCAGCGACCGCGGGCGGATGCCTGCTCAACGATGCTGCCGAGCCCGACTGCGGCGACGTCGTCGTCCCCGCCGAGCTGCGCCAGGGACGCCTTCGCGTCACCGTGAGCACGTCTGGCGCGTCACCGTCGGTGGCGCGTCGCATCCGCGACCGCATCGCAGGCGAGTTCGGTCCCCGCTGGCAGCGCTACCTCGACGCGGTCGCGGGCGCTCGCGCGCTCGCTCGCAAGCGCACAGCCGAACCCGCCGAGCGACGCGCGCTGCTCGAGGTGCTCGGCGGACCAGAACTCGAGACGCACTTCTTCGCTTCCGAGCTTTCGGCCGAGGATCTGCTCGCTGCGGCCAAAGC
>CAMTXY010000138.1:0-3322 GCA_947085795.1 uncultured Actinomycetes bacterium
GTTCTCCACGTCCCGGCCAAGGCGTTGGAGTGGCCCTGGCGGTGGGTGATGCGGCTCGTGATGGGCGAACGTGCGGCGCACTCGGCGTGGCTTACCGAAGCCGATCACCGTACCGGCGGTCCAGACGATGATCAGAGCGTGCGCGAGGTCGCCGAAGAGGCGCTGCTCGAAGCAGTCAGCGACTTCACCGACAAGGTCGTGCGCGAGGTGATGGTGCCGCGCACCGACATGACCTGCTTGCCCGACACGGCGACCGCCGAGGAGGCCGTCGAGATCATCCAGCGGTACGGCTACTCGCGTCTGCCTGTGTACCACGACACGCTCGACGATATCCGCGGCGTCGTGTACGCGAAGGACCTGCTCGCGTCTATCCTGCGCGACCCGCAGGCGCGGCCGGTCACGCTCGCGCGCAGACCGTACTTCGTCCCGGAGACCAAGCCGGTCCAGCAATTGCTCATCGAGATGCGCGAGCACACACACATCGCCATTGTCGCCGACGAGTACGGCGGCACTGCTGGGCTCGTCACCATCGAGGATCTGCTCGAAGAGATCGTCGGCGAGATCCAAGACGAGTACGACTTAGAGACGCCGCTTGTCATGGCGCGCGACAACGGCCACTACATCGTCGACGCCCGCCTGCCCGTCGATGACCTCAACGAGCTGTTCGGGACCGCTATCGAGTCTGAGTCCGACACGGTCGGCGGTGTGGTGATCGAGGCTGCAGGCCGCATACCGGAGGTCGGCGACGAGGTGTCGATCGAGGGTCTGACGCTGCGTGTCACCGAACTGCAGGGCACCCGGATACGCCAACTGGTGGTCGAATCCCTTGGGCCGAACAACGACGAGGAGGCACATGATGCGTAATCTCACTCAACCGGACCTCGCACTGCTCGCGTTCGCCCGCGAAGTGAAGCGCAACGCGTACGCACCGTATTCGAGCTTCCGCGTCGGGGCGGCGGTCTTCGCCAACGGCCAGATCTTCCAGGGCGTCAACGTCGAGAACGCAGCGTACGGCTCAACGCTGTGCGCGGAGCGGGGAGCGCTCACGGCGGCGGTCACGGCTGGGTGCACCGAGGTCGACGCCGTCGCCGTGGTCGGAGACTCCGAAGCTCCGACCGTCCCATGCGGTGCCTGTCGCCAGGCGCTCGCGGAGTTCAACCCCGAGATGCGGGTCATCATGGGCGGACGCACCGACGAGGTCATGGTCATGACCCTTGACGAGCTGCTTCCGGAGGCGTTCTTGCGCGGGTACCTCGATCAGGATGACGCCTAGTGGCTCCGGCCGCACCGACGCCTGAGGTACGCAGCGGCTTCGTCGCTCTTGTGGGGCGCCCCAACACGGGCAAGTCGACACTCGTCAACGCCGCCGCGGGCACGAAGGTGGCGATCGTCTCCGACCGCTCGCAGACCACCCGTCAGCGGCTGCGCGCGGTCGTCGACCTCGATGACGCGCAGGTCGTCCTCGTCGACACGCCGGGGCTGCACAAGCCCCAGGACGCGCTCGGCGAACAACTCAACCGCGCGGCGCTCAAGGCTCTCTCCGGCATCGATGTCGCATGCCTGGTCATAGACGCGTCGCAGCCGGTGGGCCGCGGCGATCAGTGGGTCGCGCGCCACGTCGACGCAAGCCGCGCGCCGCACAAGGTGCTCGTGGTGACCAAGGCGGACCTCGTCGACCAGGCGACCGTGCGCGAACAGATCGCAAGCGCCGAGAAGATGATGCGCTTCGACGACGCGGTGGTCGTCTCGGCGGTCAGCGACTTCAACGTCGACGCGTTCGTGGAGACGGTCTCGCGCGTGTTGCCACCGGGGCCGCGGTACTTCCCCCGCGACATGGCGACCGACCAGCCGGTCGAGACGATGATCGCCGAGTTCATCCGCGAGAAGGTCATCCGGTCGACGTTCGACGAGGTCCCGCACGCAGTCGGGGTGGCTCTTGAGGATCTGCGGACGGACCCCGACCGGAACATGACGACGATCCACGCGATCATCTACGTGGAGCGCGATTCCCAGAAGGGGATACTCATCGGCAAGGGTGGCGAAGGGATCAAGCGGATCGGCACCGAGGCCCGCGTCGACCTCGAGCGGCTCCTCGGCACGAAGGTGTTCCTCGATCTCGCCGTCAAGGTCAAAGCCAACTGGCGCCGTGACGCGGCCCAGGTCCGCAGGTTCGGATACGGGGAAGGGTAGTGCTCTTTATGGACCCGGTCATGCTCGCCGCGACGATCGATCAGACACTGCTCAAACCCACCGAGGGGTTCGGCGCCGCGTCCGCCTGGATGGAGGAGAACGCGGAGAGGGGCTTCGCCGCGCTGTGTGTCGCTCCGTTCCTTGTGCCGCTGGCGGCCCAGCGCCTCGCGGGTTCGTCCACGCTCGTGTGTACGGTGTGCGGGTTTCCCCTCGGGTACGCGCTCACCGAGAGCAAGGCCGAGGAGGCCAGACATCTGGCAGGACTCGGCGCTTCGGAAGTCGATGTGGTCGTCAACATCGCGGCCCTTCTCGAAGGCGAGGACCGGTACGTCGTCGAGGATCTCAAGGCCGTCGTCGACGGCGTGAACGATGTCTCGGGCGGCTCGGCGATCGTGAAGGTGATACTGGAGACCTGCTACCTGGACGAGGAGCGGATCGCGCGCGGAAGCCGGCTGGCTGTCGAGGCGGGCGCCGCGTTCGTGAAGACTTCGACCGGCTTCGGGCCGCGGGGTGCGAGCGTGCGCGACATCGAGATCATGCGCGCGGCGGTCGGCCCCGATATCGGCGTGAAGGCTTCAGGCGGCATCCGCGATCTGGAGACCGCCCTTTCGATGCTCGACGCCGGGGCCACGCGTGTCGGGACGTCTTCGGGCAACGAGATCCTCGCGGCTCTGCTCGCTCGCGGCTGAGGCGCGGACGGAACGTTCGCCGTGCCCACGTATCCCATCCGAGCGCTCGTGCTGCGCAAGACCAAACTCGGTGAGACCGACGTCATCGTGACGATGCTCTCCGCCGATGGCAGGCACGTGCGCGCCGTGGCGAAAGGCATGCGCAAGCCAGGCTCGAGATTCGGGGGCCGGCTCGAACCGTACAGCGTCGTCGACCTGCTCGTGCACAGCGGCCGCTCGCTCGATGTGGTCACCGAGGCTGAGACTGTCGACGCGCACGCCGGCCTGCGCGAGGACTTCGACCGCAGCACCGCTGCGGCCGTGGTCGCCGACGTCCTCGACAAAGTCGCCGTCGAAGGCCAGGCCGAGGAGCGCCTGTTCGGACTGGCGGACGCCACGCTCACCGCGCTCGAAGACGCATCTTCCGACCGGCTCGAGGTGCTTGTCGCCGCGTTCCTCGCCAA
>CAMTXY010000139.1:0-1969 GCA_947085795.1 uncultured Actinomycetes bacterium
CCGCATCGGGCAGGGTATCGAGTTCGACTACTGCTGCGTGCACGCGGCGTTCGCGCTGCGCGACCAGGGCTTCGAGACCATCATGGTCAACTGCAATCCGGAGACGGTCTCCACCGATTACGACACGTCCGACAAGCTCTACTTCGAGCCGCTGACCGTCGAAGACGTGCTCGCCATCTACGACAAGGAACGTCCCGAAGGCGTGATCGTGCAGTTCGGCGGGCAGACGCCGCTCAACATCGCCCGCGAGCTCGAAGCCGCAGGCGTACCCATCATCGGTACGTCACCCGAGACCATCGATCTTGCCGAGGACCGCGACCGCTTCCGCAGGATCATGGCGATACTCGGCATTCCGATGCCCAAGGCGGGCATGGCCTCCACGCTCGACGAGGCGCTTTCGGTGGCGCGCGGCATCGGCTACCCGCTCATGGTGCGTCCGAGCTATGTGCTGGGCGGACGCGGGATGGAGATCGTGCACGACGAAGAGATGCTCGTGCGCTACGTCGAAGTGGCCGTGGGCGTCATGCCCAACCACCCGCTGCTCATCGACCGCTTTCTGGAGAACGCCATCGAATGCGAAGCCGACGCGATCGCCGACGGCACCGACGCGTTCGTGCCCGCCGTCATGCAGCACATCGAGTACGCAGGAGTGCACTCGGGTGACTCGGCGTGCGTCATTCCGCCGGTCACCATCTCCGAGGAGCACATCGCCACCATCGAGGAGTACACGCGCAAGATAGCCGTCGAGCTCGGTGTCGTGGGCCTCATGAACGTCCAGTACGCAATCGCCGAGGAGACCGTGTACGTGCTCGAGGCCAACCCCCGCGCCTCGCGGACGGTGCCGATCGTCTCGAAGGTCTGCGACATCCAGATGGCGAGTCTGGCGACGCGGGTGATGCTCGGTGCGCGCCTTGCCGACCTGGAGCTTGAGAGGCGCCCATTCTCGCACTTCGGAGTGAAAGAAGCGGTCTTCCCCTTCAACATGTTCCCCGAGGTCGACCCGGTGCTTGGCCCGGAGATGCGCTCCACCGGCGAGGTGCTTGGCATGGCGAGCTCGTTCGGACTGGCGTTTCATAAGGCCCAGGAGGCGACGGGCACGCGGCTACCGTCGGACGGCGCGGTGCTCATCACGGTCGCTGAGCGCGACCGTGAGCGCGTGCTGCCTGCGGCGCGCGAGTTCGCCCGACTCGGTTTCACCATCCGGGCGACCGTGGGAACGTGCGCGTTCCTCGGCGAACACGGGGTGTCAGCCGAGCCGATCCTCAAGCTGCACGAGGGCAGGCCCAATATCGAAGACGCTATCAAGAACGGCGAGATCCAGCTCGTGGTCAACACTCCGGCGGGCAAGTCGAGCGAGTTCGACGACTCCTACATCCGCAAAGCCGCCATCAGGCACAAGGTACCCTACATCACGACGACAGCCGCTGCGCTGGCTGCGGCGAACGGGATCGCGGCGCGGCGCGAATCGCGCGACAGCGTGCGTTCGATCCAGAGTTACCACGCCGGGATCGGGTAGGGCTACGCGAGCGGGAGACGCGAGCGGGACCACGCGGGTCACGAGCCTGACCGGCCCTGCTAGAATGTCCATTGTACGGTGCGGCCTCATATCGGGCGATTAACTCAGCGGGAGAGTGCCTCCCTTACAAGGAGGAAGTCGGGGGTTCAAATCCCTCATCGCCCACCATGGAGCCTACGCGATATCGACCACGCGGTCACACAGCCGCTCGATGAGTGGACGCTCGTGGCTGACGACCAGCACCCCGAGTCCTCGCTCACGCACCGCGTCGAGTACAACGCTCCAGATCTGCGCCTGAGTGATAGCATCGAGCATGGTAGTCACGAACAGCGCCTGACGCATCCAATGCCGTCGGAGCCTAAGGTACGGCCGGCTAGCATACCTTCGAAGGCTCGACCATTCTTAGTCGAGGGATAGAGACGTGGCGTGTGCGGCTAGAAGTGGGATCGAGAC